>CAYYCF010000005.1:7096-21026 GCA_964470235.1 uncultured Anaerolineales bacterium
GCGGCTCGCGTAGGAGCGGCTTGTAGCCGCGATGTGTGGTCGCGGATGCAATCCGCTCCCACGCCCGTCATGAAATTTTCCGGAGGGGACTATGGACATCGAAGTGTCACAACATCAAGGGCGAGTGCCTGTGACCGTGATCCGCATTAAGGGCAACATTGACACTTCGACCTACGAGGCCTTTCAAGCTTCCGGCGAAGAGGCGTACAACACCGGCGCGCGCCACGTTTTGCTCGACCTTACGGATGTGAACTACGTTAGCTCCGCCGGGTTTCGCGCCGTCAGCCAAATCTACAAATTGGTGCGCGGGCCGCTCCCGCCGCTGGCCGCCGCCCAACAGAACCAGGGCGTGCCGGACACTCGCTACCGCTCGACGAATCTCAAACTTCTGCGCCCGACTCCGCGTGTGTTGGAAGCGTTGAAATTGGCAGGGTTCGACACGTTTTTAGAAATTCACACCGACTTTGATCAAGCCATAGCCTCTTTTTGACCGCCGACGGCGGACGATGGACGACGGTTGTCTATCGTCCGTCGTCGTTCGTCCTTCGCTTCATAATACTTATCCCCTCGCCCGCACCGATCACTTTCGAAAACATGCGCGCGGCGCGGTACAACGTCTTCAAACTGCGCGGCATCGCCTCTACTTCAACATCTTCAAACCCAAACTTGCGATAGTACGGCGCAAGCCCTCCCCGGCACGTTAGATACAACTCTCCCGCCTCGCGCTCGATTAACGCCTTCATTAGAATCGAGCCGATGCCCTGCCCTTGCCGCGCCGGAACCACGGCCAGCGAGGCCAATTCCAGCGCGCCGTCGCCGTGAGGCTTGATCTGCCCGCACCCCACAAAGAGGCCTTCGTCCTCGGCGACGATGAACCGCTGCCAATCTAAACTCATCGGATTGATGCCGACTTCGTGAATCAAGTCTTTGATTCTTTTTTCGTCGGCGGAGGTGGCGGGGCGGAGGGTGACAGTCATGTTTCGGCAAACCCGCTGATCTTGCTTGCCACTAATTCGGGCCTCTGCACCGGCACGTCGTGGATCGAATCGTCCAGCCACTCGATGCGCGCTCCCGGCAGAAGCTGCCGAGCCAACGCCGCGCCCTCGCGCTTGAAACGCAGAAACTCCTCAGCCATGTCATCATGCGGCTGAGGTGGAATAGCCGGCAGAAAGAGCGTCGGGCATTTTACTTGCGGATACAACTGCTCCGCGTTTTCTTCCCACATGGCTCGCACAATTTTCATGTGGCTGTCGAAGTCTAGGTGCGGGCGGACGGTGTCATCGGGAAGAATCTCGAAATTGCCCAGCACGATTTCCAGCAACGAGTCGTTGAACCGATCTCCGGTCACCACTTTGATGCGCTCGATCAGCGCCGCCGTTAGCGTGCCGGCCAACTTCGGCGGCGCGAGCCGCGCTTCCGCTTCGGGCCAGGTCATGCGTTTGCCCATCGTCAGAAATCCGCCATCCACCATCACCGCGCCGCCGACCCCGTTGGGATACCGCGCCGCGTATTCGAGCGCCACACTTGCGCCCCACGAATGGCCGACGAGGATCGGCTGATCGATTTTTAATTCTACAACCACGCCGCGCAAATCGGCGCAGATCGAATCAAAGCCGTAACCGTCCGACGACGACGGCGCTTCGCTCAATCCGTGACTGCGCTGATCGAGCGCCACAACCCGATATTGATTCGCCAGTATCGGCGCGACCCAATCCCAAATTTTCGCGTTCGAGGCCAACCCGTGAATCAGAATCAGTGGCCGCCCCTCGCCGCCCCAGTCGCGGAGGTGAAGGCGGAGGGAGTTGACGGTGAGGAAGAGATCGGACGGGGTGGTCATAGGGGACGAGTATACCAAGTATCTGCTGTGAACCGTTGCACCTCGCGAACGCTGACCATTCAAATGGTATACTTTGAGCAACCCATCTTCTGGAGGCCCGACACATGGTCAGTCAAGATTTGCTAGAAATCCTTCGATGCCCGCACTGCGTTCGCGAAAAGCCAGGCATGCTCAAACTGGTCAAAGACACCTGGCTGGTGTGCCAGGAACCGGATTGCAAACGCAAATACCCGATCCGCGACGACATTCCGGTGATGCTCATTGACGTGGGCGACAAGTGGATCAACACGACCGAAGACGCCTTGCCCGTCCCGCCGCCCGCCGAGTAATTTGAACCGCAAAGGCGCAAAGAACGCGAAGAGAGAAAGAGAAAAACAAAGAGTCTTTGCGCCCTTCGCGTCTTGGCGGTGAAGAAAATCTTGATCGATCTTCGCTCCGCTGACGAAGCATCGCTCGCCAGCATTCCCACACTCGATCTGCTGGTCGCGCTGAATGACTCTGATCTCGAAGTCCGCGCCGTCGCCGTTTATGCGCTCGGCACGCGAGGAGAAGAGTCGGCCATCACTGCGCTCGTCAACTGCCTCGGCGACTCCAGCGCTTTCCTCGCCCGCACCGCCGCCGACGCGCTCACGCGAATCGGCCAGCCGGCCGTCTCGGCGCTGATGGACGCGCTGAAACATCCCGACGCGCAGACTCGCGGACTCGCCGCCCGCGCGCTCGCTCACCTCAAAGACCCGGCCTCTATTCCCGCACTGTTCGACGCCCTCGAAGATGACTCGGCCTTCGTGCAATATTGGGCCGATGAGGGATTGGAAAGGATCGGGGTTGGGCAGATTTACTTCAAGCCCTGACCCAGAAACACCCACGCTCCCCACAGCGCCAACAACATCACCCCGATCGCGACCTGAAGTCCAAACGACAACCCCATGCCCCACAGCGTCCCCGTCGTCGCTTTCCACGCCTCTTTGATATTGCGCCGCCGGTAGTATTCGACCAGGAACACACCCAGCACTGCGCCGATCAAGCCGCCCACCACCGGAATCACGAACAACCCGACGATGCCCAACACCACACTGGCGGCGATGGCCCAGCCCGATGCGCCTGTTTGCGCGGCCCCGGCCTGCGCGAAGAAATAACCGGATGCTTCGCCGATGATGGTCAAAACGGTCATCACGGCAAAAATAACTATGCCCCACGTCTCGAACCCGACGAAGAGGCCGTAGCCCAACGCGCCGATCCACATCAGCGTCAGCCCCGGGAGCGCCGGGAGAACCGTGCCGGCGAGGCCGATCAACATAATGAAGAGAGTAATAGCGATGACGAGAATCCGTAGAGCGTCCAAGTTCGCATAAATCACGAATGGCGCGAATTGACGAATGCCACGAATTCTCTGTTCTTATTCGCGTTCTTCGATCATTCGTGCCATTAGTGATGAATCTTTTTCACTCGGGCCGGATCACGTCAATCCCGCCCATCCAAGGCCGCAGCACTTCGGGAACGACAATGCTCCCATCGGCTTGCTGATAGTTTTCCATGACCGCGATCATCGTGCGTGGCAGACCGAGTCCGGAGCCGTTGAGCGTGTGAGGAAACTCCGGCTTTGCGCCCGCTTCTCTGCGAAACCGCACATTGGCGCGCCTGGCTTGAAAGTCACTGCAGTTGCTCACGGAGGACACTTCCAGCCACTCGCCGCACCCCGGTGCCCACACTTCAATATCGTAAGTCGTCCGCGCTGAAAAGCCAACATCGCCGGAACACAACTGTTTGACGCGATAGGTCAGCCCCAGCGCGGCGCACGTTTGCTCGGCATCCTGGCGCATCTTCTCCAGTTCGGCATTTGACGCCTCCGGTCGGCAAAAGATGTACATCTCCACTTTGTCGAATTGGTGGCCGCGTTTGATGCCGCGCACATCGCGCCCGGCGGCCATCTTCTCGCGCCGGAAGCACGGCGTGTAAGCGGTGTAATGTTTGGGAAGATCGGCGGCGTCCAGAATCTCATCGCGGTGCAAGTTGGTCACCGGCACTTCCGCCGTCGGCACGAACCACAAATCCTCTTCGGCGTCGCGGTACAGGTTGTCCCTGAACTTCGGCAGTTGCCCAGCGCCGAACATCACTTCTTCCTTCACCATGAACGGCGTGTAGACTTCGCGATAGCCCTGCTGGCGCGTGTGCAAGTCGAGCATCCAGGCGATCAGCGCGCGTTGCAGCCGCGCGCCCGCGCCCGACAGCACGTAGAAGCGCGAGCCGGTCAGCTTCACGCCCTGCTCGAAGTTGATGATACCCAACGCCGGGCCGAGGTCCCAGTGCGGCTTGGCCTCAAACCCCAACGGCTTGACCTCGCCGATCGTTCTCAACACTACGTTTTCAGAGTCATCATTGCCATCCGGCACACGAGCGTCAAGCAAGTTAGGCAGGCCGCTCAGCAACGCCTGCAGTTCGATGTCAACTTGGCGCACTTGATCGTCCAGCGCGGCGATGCGTTCGCCCACGCCTTTCTGCTCGGCGATCTTCGCTTCGCGCGCGGCGGCGTCCTTCATCTTGCCGATCTCTTTCGAGACGGTGTTGCGCTCGGCCTTGAGTTGTTCCACTTCGCTCAACAGCGAGCGCCGTTTGCCGTCCAGTTCAAGAATGGCGTCAATCGGAGCGTCAACCCGGCGCGCCTTCATGGACGCTTTCACGGCTTCAGTTTGGGTGCGGATCAGATTGAGATCAAGCATGGCATCCTCCATAAACAAAAGCGGCCCCTCATCCGTTTGCAGGACGAGGGGCCGCCCGTGGTGCCACCTGCTTTCGCCGAGTCTATGAACTCGACCTCCAATGCTGTAACGGGCTGACCCGGCCACACCTCTTCGGGGGCGACTTTCAAGAGCCGATTTCGCCGGACTACCTGCCGCTTCGCATCAACCAGCGGCTTTCTGAAAGGCCGCGCCCGGTTACTCTTCTCTATCGTCTTTGGCTGTAAAGTTGCGGCGATTATACCTGATTATTTCAGTCGTTCAAGTTCCGCGCGCAAACGCTCAATTTCCCCAACGGTGGCAGTGTCAATCCTCTTTCGTCCTCAAAGGCGGAAACAAGATCACTTCCCGTATCGAATGCTGGTCGGTCAGCAGCATCGTCAACCGGTCAATGCCCATGCCGAAGCCGCCATTGGGCGGCATGCCGTAGCGCATGGCCTGCAGGTAGTCTTCGTCCATCGGGTGCTTCTCTTCGTCGTCGTCGGCATAATCGCGCGCCATTTCGACGAAGCGCGCCTCTTGATCCAGCGGATCGTTCAGTTCGGTGAAGGCGTTGCATAATTCGAAACCGGCCGCGTACAGCTCGAATCGCTCGACGGTGGATGGATCGCCCGGTTTGCTCTTAGCCAGCGGCGAGATGTCGCGGGGATAATCCATCAAAAAAGTCGGCTGGACAAAATGCTTTTCGACGTGGCCGATCAAGCTGTCGATTAGTTTGCCCCGCCGCGACCGTTGTTCGGGGTGATAGCCCTTGGCCGCCATCGCCTCGGCCAACGATGCGGCGCTCTGGCGCTGTTCAAGATCAATGCCCGAATATTCCAGCACGGCGTCGCGGATCGTGATCCGCCGGAAGGGCGGCATGAAGTTAATCGTCTGGCCTTGATAAGTGATCGTCCGCGTCCCCAAAACATCGTCCAGCACCGCCGTCAGCATGGCTTCGGTCAGGTTCATTACGTCGGTGTAATCGGCGTAAGCCATGTAGAACTCAAGTTGGGTGAACTCCGGGTTGTGCTTGTAGCTCACGCCCTCATTGCGGAAGTCGCGCCCAATTTCATACACCCGATCCAGCCCGCCCACCAACAAACGCTTGAGATACAACTCGAACGAAATCCGCAAATACAAATCCTGATGCAGTTGGTTGTGACGCGTGGTGAACGGTTTGGCCGCCGCGCCGCCGTAGATCGGCTGCAGGATCGGCGTCTCCACTTCGAGAAAACCCTGCCCATCCAGAAATCGGCGAACCGCCGAGATGATTTTCGCGCGGGCGCGGAACACGTCGCGCACTTCGGCATTGACGGCCAGATCCGCGTAACGCTCGCGGTAGCGGGCTTCGGCGTTGTCGAACGCGGAATACACTTTGCGCTCGCCGTCTACCAGTTGCTCTTTGGCCGCCGGAAGCGGGCTGACGCTTTTCGCCAACATGCGGAACGAGTTGGCGCGCAGAGTCACCTCGCCGGTTTTCGTCTGCACCAGCGCGCCCTCAGCCTGAATAAAATCGCCGAGATCGTAATCGTCCTCAAAATTCTTGAGCGCCTCGGCTCCGACATCATTGGCGCGCAGGTACAGTTGCAATCGGCCCGCGCCGTCTTCAATGTGAGCAAAGGCCGACTTGCCCATCGTGCGGATAGATCGCACACGCCCGCACACGACAGCCTTGACGCCGCTCTCGTGAGGGTCGGCGCCGCCGGCCACGGCGGCGTGGTAAGCGGCTATGGCTTGGGCGGTGGTGTGCGTGCGTTGGAGGCGGGTCGGGTACGGTTCCTCGCCGCGCGCGCGTAAGCGCTCAAGTTTGGCTAATCGGATTTTTTCTATTTCAGTGTAGTCGCGCATGATGAATTCCAATCTTACTACAGATAAAAAAACAGCCCTGCGCCGTCCCGAAGGAGAACGCAGGGCTGTGTCATGTGAGAGCGATCAATCAATCCCGACCACCCGGAAGGATAGCATTCCTGCCGGAGCGTTCACCTTCACTTCGTCACCTACCTTGCGGCCCAGCAAAGACCTTCCCAACGGCGACTCGTTGGAGATCAGGCCCTTGGCCGGGTTGGCCTCAGCCGCGCCCACAATGGTGTACTTCTCCGGTTTGCCGCCGTCTTCCTGCACGCGAACCGTCGAGCCCACGCGCACGACGCCGGACGGGCCGTTCTCTTCGATGATCACGGCGTCCGAGAGAATCATTTCGACGGTAAGGATGCGGCCTTCGACAAACGCCTGCTCGTTCTTCGCGGCTTCGTATTCGGCGTTTTCGATAAGCTCGCCATCTTCCATCGCTTGATGGAGACGGTCGGCCACTTCGGCGCGGCGCGTCGTGCGCAAGTGTTCGAGCTCGTCTTCGAGCTTTTTCAAGCCCTCGCGAGTCAGATAAGTAACTTGCTCTGCCATAACATTCACCTCACACAACAATACTGGGAGCAAACAAAAAACTGAGAGAAATCTCTCAGTTCCGCCGCCCACTGAGGGCATAATAGCACACTAAAAATCTTTTTGCAAGTTACCCGAACACGCGTTCCACCCAACGGCTCACTTCTTCCGCCATTGCCGTCTCATCTTTCCAGAACGTGGAAAGCTGGGAACGGTACTGGCGAAGAGACTCGATCTTGGCTTGGCGCGCAGAGTCGGAGAGGGCCATCACCTTCCCCGGCGCAACACCCTTCGACGCGGCGTAAGGATAGTCGGCGTAATGAAAAAATCGAAGCCCGTCCGCGAACTTCGACCATTGATCCGCGGCGGCGAGAACAAGCCGGTGATCAACGTGATTCCCGATAGCCGCCGGAGCGAAGACCTCCGCGCCTGGCGCCAATGCCGCAGTCCGCGCCAACTTGGCCGCGATGGCCGCCACCGGAGTCGGCTCCAGCGCAGACAACTCTCCAAAAATATCTTCTTCCGAATCATACAGCCATTCGCCCGTTGCCGACCGGCGGTAAATGCAATCGTGGATATTTAAGTGGATCGGTTCGGCGTTCAGAACCGCGAGCGCGGCGCGATCTTCCGCGGCGCGATCAAAGCGCCCCTGCGCGCTCCAGCGCGCGTGGAGGCCGGCGGCAAAGGGCGAGAGTTGAGTCGGCGCGGGCGCGGCGCACACGGTGAGGACGGCCACACGCTCGCCGCGCCGAGTCCGTTCGTAAATCTGCCCGCCGCACGAAAGAACAACATCGTCAAAGTGCGGCGAGAGGTAGAGGGCTCGAATCCTATGCGGGGCAATACCGACGGTGTTCAAGTGAGCCTGTAAGCCGCTTTCTGTTCCCACAAAGTGGGAGGCGATCATCTCTCTAGCCCGATCATTGCTGACCGGATCATGCGGTCTACCCGAGACTCAAATGCCACGAGCAGTGGCTCATCTCTGCTTGACCTTGCTCCCGGCGGGGGATGCCTGGCCGCCCATTTTGCAATGGGCGCCGGTGCGCTCTTACCGCACCGTTTCACCCTCGCCGCCTTTCGGCGGCAATACGCTTCTCTGTGGCCCTCTTCCAGCAAGTTGCCTCGCTCCGGGCGTTACCCGGCGCCGCGCTCTATGGAGAGCGGACTTTCCTCGATCCTTCGACAAGCTCAGGACCGCGATCACCCGGCTCGCTTGAACACCGAAGGTATGATAGCACGGATATTTTATCTGCTACAATAACATCCATTCGGGAGAACCCGTTCAACTTTCAGGAGGGCAATCACCATGGACAGCAAACTTAAATCCCGTTTATCCATTTCAATCGCCGCGCTGGCGCTCGTCGTGCTGGCGTGCACCTGCGGCAATCTGGCCGCCACACCCACGTCCGTTCCGTCCACACCGCTCCCAGCGCCAACGGAGGTGAGTATTCCTACCAAGCCGCCCATCGTCGGCAGCGGCGATTTGCAAGTCGTCAACACGGCCGCCGTGGCCAATGACTACGGCGGCTGGCGATTAATGGGCGAAGTGTCCAACGGCACGAGCGCCACGGTGAATGGCATTTCGCTCCAGATTGAGTGGTTCGACGCCGCCGGCGCGTCGCTTGGTTCCGACACCGGCTATATTCTCACCACCAACGTTGCCGCGGGCGAAACCGCGCCGTTCGAATACACCATTTACGATTCCGGCGTGGCGCTGGCTTCGTTCACCGCAACTGTGGCCGAGTTTACTTCGACGCAGGACGTTCAGCGCGCCGCGTTGGATGTCGCCGCGCCAACCTTCCTCGTCGACAGCTTCGGCACGTTCCACTGCGTCGGCGAACTCACGAATAACACCGGCTCTCCGGTGGACATTGACGGCTTGGCGGCTACCGTCCGTGACACCAGCGGCAGCTTGTTCTCTGCCGCGTCGTATTGGGCCGTGATGAGGCACCTCGAACCTGGCGAAAAGACCCCGTTCCGCATTTCACCGGAAGGGAAGGAAGGCGCTGTCGCCTCGGACTACGCCTGTGCAGTCTTTGTCGATGCTCAAACCGCCGACGCCGCGCCGGCCAACGTCATCACCTTCAAAGACACCAACGGCGATGGCGACGCCGGGAATGACATCTATTACTACGTTGACAGTTACGGCTCCACGCACCTGGTAGGCGAGATCGTCAACGGCGGCAGCGACCCGATGAACGTTCAATTGATTGGCGGCCTCTACGACGCCAGCGGCAACACTGTTGATGCCGACTACGCCAGCCCGGCTGTGGCCCTTGCGCCCGGCGAGGCCCTGCCCTACGACTTCACCACGTTCTTGAGCCCCGAAGTCAAACCTGGCGTTTCTACCTTCACTGCTTACGTAGACCCTTACTGGACTTACGCGGCTTATAGCCAGACCGTGCCACTGAAAGTCGAGAAACTCTCTAGCAAGAACGACAACGGCACGCTCACCGTAACCGCCGACGTGGTCAACGATCAAACTTTCAATTTGGACTATGCCTACGCTATCGGCACGGTCACCGACGCGACCGGGAAGGTGGTTGGCTACAACTACACCACCACCAGCGCCCTCACGTCTGGCGCGAAGGAAACGGTCAACTTCACCATTTACGCCGAACCGTCTCTCGATCCTGCGACGTTGCAAGTCAACGTGATCGCCAGGGCAAGCAAGCCGTAACGGAGTGCGCGGATAAAATTGTGACAACGGATGAAACGGATTTGACGGATGAAAAGAACAATCCGTTCACATCCGTTCCATCCGTCGTCCATGAATCTCCGCCATTTGTAACTCCCCGAATGCGCCGCCTCCTCTCCCCGCTAGCCGTCTCTCTCTTCGCCCTTTTCACTGCGCAACCGCTTTTTGTCCGCCAACTCACTTGCTCCGACGACGGTTTCTTCCACATCGCCAAAGCCGTCACGCTTGAAGCGTTGATTCGCAGTGGGCATTTCTTTGGCCGTTGGTCGCCGCACATGGCGCACGGTTTCGGCTATCCATACTTCAACTATTACGCGCCGCTGGCCTCGTACATTCTTCTCGCGCTGCATAACCTGGGACTGATCTACCCAATTGCCTTCCATGTTTTTCTGATCGCGTGCATCTGGCTGGCCGGGCTTGCCACCTACGCCTTCGTGCGCGACCAATGGGGAGAAGCCGCCGGAGTGGCCGCCGCCGTTGTCTACCTCACTGCGCCTTACCTCGCGTTTGACGTTCTCTATCGCGCCGCTCTGGCCGAAACCTTCGCTCTCGTCTGGCCGCCGATTATTCTTTACACACTGCACCGCGCACTCGCCTCAAACTTCAAACATCAAACCCCAAACTCCAAAACTGCAAGCCCGCCGCCACTACCCAAAACTTTGAAAACGAAGTTTGAAATTTGGAATTTGAAATTTGAAGTTTGGAATTTGAAATTTGAAATTTGGGATTTGGGATTTGGGATTTGGGATTTCCTCGCCGCTCTCTCCTTCGCCGCCTTGATGTTCACCCACAACACGACCTCGCTCGCCGTCGCGCCGCTGATTGCGGGGTATGTTGTATTACTCGCCACTATTTATCCACGAAGTACGCGAAGGGACACGAAGAAAGGCTTTTTCGTGAGCTTCGTGTCCTTCGTGGATCGTCGGATGTTGTTTCGTGGTGGACTCATTCTGGCCCTCGGCCTTGCGCTCTCGGCGCGCTTTTGGCTACCCGCCCTCGCCGAACGCAATCTCGTGCAATCCGACCGCCTCCTCGTCCCGCCCATCTTCACCTACTACACCAACTTCCTCTCGCTGGGCGAATTGTTTGCAGCCCCCATTGCTATTGATCCCCTGCTCATCAATCCCTCGCCAGCCAAAGCGCTTGGACTCACTGCCGCCGTCTTGGCCCTCGCCGGCTTCGGCGCTCTCGCCTATCGCGTATGGCCTATCGCCTATCGCTTATCGCCTATCGCGGATCGCACCCCCGCACCCCCACACCCCCATACTCCCACCCCCCTCGCTTCGCCCTTTGGGATTTGGGACTTGGGATTTGGGATTTTTTTCTTTCTCTTTCTTCTCATCTATTCTCTCCTCACCCTTTCATTCTCACGCCCCGTTTGGGACAGTGTCCCGCTGATGCCATTCATTCAGTTTCCGTGGCGCTTTCTCGGTCCGGCTTCACTGTGCGCCGCAGTGCTGGCGGGCGCGGGCGTGCATTGGTTACCCAATCGTCAATGGACGGTTGCCACCGTGGTTATTGCCGCCGCCGCGCTCGGCAACCTCTCGTGGTGGTATCCCCGCTACTGCGCCGACTTCAAAGAAGCCAGCCTCGCCACCGCCATTCAATACGAATACGACACCCATACACTAGGCACAAGCGCCAAAGGTGAGTTTCTCCCGAAGACGGTGGCTTACGTGCCAAGTGACGACTCCCTGGCGCAAGCGATCCTGCGCGGCGAACAACCACAATACGTCGCCGCCCTCCCCGCCGATGCGGCCCTCACGGTCACAGCTCCCGATCCGCTTGACTACCGCGCCGTCGTCACTCTATCGCAATCATCGCGTGTGACGTTCAACCAGTTCTACTTCCCAGGATGGCGCGCAGCCATTGACGATCAACCCGCCCCGATTCAACTCACACCGGGCACCGGCCTCATCACCATACTCGTCCCGCCCGGCGCGCACACTCTTCATTTCTATTTTGGCAATACGCCGGTTCGCGCTGTGGGCGATAGCATTTCATTGATCGCGTTGCTGGCGGTAGTTGCGTATTGCGCATTCAGTATTTCGTTCAGGCGATACACAATACCCAATACTCAATACATCCCACCTCCACACTCCCGCACTCCCACACGCACTTTGGGTCTTGGGATTTGGATTTTGGGATTTTCCCTGCTCGTCCTCCGCCCCCTGCTCATTGACCGCACCGTCAACCCTCTCCGCCATTCCCCATTCGACGGCGCCAAAATAAACTTCGGCCAACAGGTCAACGCGCCTCTTTCCGGCGGCCTCTCGGTTCTCTCCACCGAGTTCCCCTCCAGCGTTTCATCCGGTTCCGATTTCGACGTGACGCTCTACCTCACGCCGCGCCAAACCCTCGCCGCCGACTATCGCCCGCGCTTCGATCTTTCTTCCGCAGACGGGCTGATCTGGAACAACGGCAACGACGCCCTTCCGCCGCGCTGGCACAAAGAGCCTCCCGGCACGCAATACTGGCCCGTCGGTCAATATGCGCAATGGGCGCGGCGCGAGTCAGTTTTACCCGGCACACCGCCCGGAGATTATCAACTCACGGCCACCGTCTTTGACCGCGCCACTCTCGCGCCCGACAGCCTGATAGACGAAAGCGGCGCGTTCACCTCGCCGGTCGTTTCGCTCGGCACAGTTCACATCACGCGTCCCGCCGCGCCGCCCCCGGTGGCCGACTTGGATATGCAATATGAAATGGAACACGGCTTCGGGCCAATTACGTTGTTAGGCTACAACATCGACCGATCCGAGGCCCGTCCGGGCGACGCCGTGCTAGTCACGTTGTTTGTGCGCGCCGATCAAAACATCGGCAATGATCTGCGATTCATATTTAGCGATTCACAAAACTTGGACGAAGGCATCCTGTACAGCCCGCCGTATCCCGCCTCGCAATGGCGCGCCGGGGATATCTGGCGGTTGCAGACCCTCCACCGCATCCCTGCGGAGGCCGCGTCCGGGCCGTATCAACTCACGCTGGCGCTCAGCACGGACGCCCTCAACGCCATTGCCCTGCAACCGATCCAGGTTTCCGCGCCGGATCGCCTCTTCAACCTGCCCCGCACGGACAACCGCACACAAATTCGCTTTGGCGATTGGATTGAACTCGCCGGTTACAATGTGAAATCAACCGCCGACTCACTCAACCTTGATCTGGTTTGGTATGCGCTGTCCACGCCCAATGGCGACCTGCTCGCATTCATTCACATCGAAGACGCCGCCGGGCGCATCGTTGCCCAGTCCGACGCCGTCCCCGCCAATTGGACTCGGCCCACCACCGGCTGGGTTGCCGGTGAATACATTGTCGATTCGCGCGCGCTCTCCCCGTTGCCGCCGGGTGAATACACTATCTACGCTGGCTTCGCCGACCGTGTCACCGGAGTCCGCTTGCCCACCGCCGCCGACGACCGCGCGGTGATCGGGGTTTACAAAGCGCCGTGAGTCGGGTAAAATCACGGCAGTGACTATTTAGACACGGGGTGTCTTCGCCGACACCCCGTGTCTTGTGTAAATCAGGAACAGGAGAACTATCGTGGCAAATACTGCATCAGCTCAAAAACGCATCCGCTCCAATGCTCGCAAAGCAATGGTGAACAAGATGCGCAAGTCGCGCATTCAAAGCGCGGTGCGCGCGGCGCGCGAAGGCCTGGCCGGCAAAGACCAGGCCGCGGCCAAAAAGGTCACGCTGGCCGCCATTAGCGAACTTGACCGCGCCGCCGCGAAAGGCGTTGTCCACAAGAACAACGCCTCGCGCCGCAAAGGCCGCTTGATGAAAAAGCTGGCCGCTCTCGAAGCGAAGAAATAACCGCTAACCGCGCCGTTTCCTTCAGACACCGGCTGTTTCGAAAAACACCCGGTGTCTATTTTTTTAAGCCAAATCTGGCGGCCACCAACCGGCAATCCAACTGCAACTGGCGTTGATCGATCCGAAATCGCGCGGCTTTGCGTCGTTAGCCGCCCTGCCCCACCTCCTCGCCGCCCCTGCCGCCGATGTGCCCTCAGCCGTTGCCCTGCTCAACCGGCTCATTGCCGAAATGGATCGGCGCGACGGGCGCGGCATCTCGTCGCCCTGCATTGTGATTGCGGTAGATGAAGTGGTCGATCTTTTGATGACGGGCGGCAAGGCAGTGGAAACTGCGCTGACCCGCATTGCCCAGCGTGGGCGAGAAGCGGGTTTGCACTTGCTCCTCGGCGCGCAGAAGCCGGCCTCTAGTGTGCTAGGGCCTCACCTCAAAGCCAACCTGCCCGTGCGGTTAGTGGGGCGCGTGGGCAGTGTCGAAGATGCGCGCGTGGC
>CAYYCF010000005.1:21126-28400 GCA_964470235.1 uncultured Anaerolineales bacterium
GTGGGGCGCGTGGGCAGTGTCGAAGATGCGCGCGTGGCAACGGGCGTTTCCGGCAGTGGCGCGGAGAAGCTCACCGGGCGCGGCGATTTCCTGGCCGTCGCCGGGGGATGCACCACGCACTTTCAAGCCGCCCACGTCCCCGCCGCCGATATGAAAGAATTTCAAATTGCGTTCCGTGATCGGTCTGCTTTGATTGGAAACGAAGCAGACAACAATGGAATCAAAAACCGCCGAATGATCTCCTGATCACTTCGGCGGCTTCCAACCTCTAACTTCCAACCTCTAGCTTCTACTCCACCGCCCCGGCATCCAGCCGATACCCCTGCCCGCGCAAAGTTTTCAAGTAGCGCGGCTTCACCGGATTGGCTTCAATCACCGCCCGCAACCAACTGATGTGCACGTCGAGCGTGCGCGTGTCGCCGGTGTAGTCGGTGTCCCATACTTGCTTGATCAAAGTTTTGCGCGACACCACTTCCCCGGCATGGCGCATCAACACTTCGAGCAACCGGGACTCTTTAGGCGTCAACCGTTCTTCGCGCGCGCCGCACTTCACTTTGCGCTGGGCAAGATTCAATTTGATTGGCCCAACTTGCAGAGTCATGCCCTCTCCGGCGGGCATAAGCCGATTAACTCCGTTCAACAACTTGCGCGGCGTGAACGGATGTTGAATCAACAGATCGGCCTCGCAGTTGTCCAAGATTGCCTTTTTGTCTATCACCAGCAGAATACGCGCGTGGGCCAGCGCTTTGCGCAGATCGCGGCACATGCGCGCGCCGCTCGTTTTGAGTGAAGCGGCATCGGCCACGATCACGTCGGGCGACGAGCCGTTGGCTTTGGAGATGGCGTCTGAAGTTGTGTGAACGATGATGACAGCGTAGCCGCGTTTTTCGAGCGCGGGGGCAAACGAAGGGGCGCTTGCCTTGTCGCTTTCGATAAGAAGAACCTTCGCGCCGGCCATAAGAAATCAAGTCCCCCGAAAAGAAGAGGCAGACCGAAACAAATGTGATCGCCGTTTCGACTGCCTTTAAGGTAATGCGATTATACCAAGTCTGTCGCAACCTGCAAGTGCCACTTAAGGTACAATCATACGATATGACTAGAGCGAAACCACAATTCGGCGTTGTGGGGGGGCTGCGGGAAGATTATTTCATCACACCTTCGAACGAAGTCCATCTGCGCGAGATCGGCGGCAACGCAGTGTACGCCGCCGTCGGCGCGTTTTTGTGGAACAAGCACATTGCTTTGATCGCCCGCGTCGGAGAAAACTATCCAAGTGAATGGATCGAACTATTTAAATCACGGCGCTTCGACACGCGCGGCATCCAAGCCGTGCCCGGCTGGCACGACACGCGCACTTTTTATGCGTATCTCAGTCTTGAAGAGCGCGCCGACACCGATCCCGCCGGACATTTCGCTCGCATCGGCCAACCGCTTCCGCCCGAACTCAAAGATTACACCACTTCCACTGAAGGCCAAGATGATCGCGCGCGATTCGGCGAGCTGGCCGTGCGCCCGGGCGACATACCGCGCAGCCTGCACTCCGTGCGCGGTCTGCATGTTTCCCCCTGCGACTACATTACGCATCGCACCGTGCCGGAAGATCTGCGCGCCGCAGGAGTCAAGGTGATCACGTGCGATCCCTCGGTGCGTTACATGCAACCGGCGTTGAAGAGCGAAGTGCAAGGAGTCGTGCGCGGCCTCGACGCCTTTCTGCCGAGCGAAATGGAAGTGCGGTCATATTATCGGAGCGAGAACGTCGACCCGTGGGAGGCCGCCGCCGAGTTCGGCGCAATGGGCTGCCGCACCGTCGTCGTCAAACGCGGCTCGAACGGTTCCTATGTGTATCACGTTGACACCGGCGGCAAATGGCACGTCCCCGCTTACCCGGCCACCGTGCGCGACGTGACCGGCGCCGGCGATTCGTTTTGCGGTGGGTTCATGGTCGGCCTGGCCGACACGGGCGATCCGGTGGAAGCCGCGCTGCGCGGCGCGGTGTCGGCCTCCATCGTCATCGAAGGCGTGGGCGCACTAAGCGCGCTCGAAGCATTGCCCGGTCTGACCGAAGCGCGGTTGAATGCGCTGCGCGACTCGGTGCGAAAAATATGAACGCGGCAGACTGCTACGGTATTCCTCAGCGGAAACTATGCCGACCGCGAAGATTTTTGAACCGCGAAGGCGCAAAGAACGCAAAGAAGAGAAAAAACTTTGCGCCCTTTGCGTCTTTGCGGTGAAAGAATTTTGGTTGCGGCAGGAGGTCGCGCTATGATCAACGACGCAATCCTGAACTGCACCCTCGACCGCGCCATCGCCATCCAACAAATTCCCGCGCCCACGTTTGCCGAAAAGGCGCGCGCCGAATACATCGCGCGCGAATTCAACGCGCTGGGGTTAATCGATGTAACGATTGACGACCTGGGGAACGTGTTCGCCCGCCGGCTCGGCGGCCGCGCCCGACCGATTCTCCTCACCGCCCACACCGACACCGTTTTCCCGCTCGACACCGATCTCACCCTGCAACGCGGCGCCGAGCGCATCGCCGGCCCAGGCATCGGCGACAACTCGCTGGGCGTGGCCGGTCTCTTCGCGCTGGTCGAAATATTGAACGGCGCCAGGATCGAAACGGCGGGCGATATTTGGTTGGCGGCGAATGTCGGGGAAGAAGGGTTGGGCGATCTGCGCGGCATGCGCCGCGTAGTCGAACGATTCGGCAAGGCCGTGAGCGCGACGATTGTGATCGAGGGCATGGCCTTCGGCCACTTGTATCACGAAGCCATCGGCGTGCATCGTATGCGGATCACCGCCACCGCCGAAGGCGGCCACTCGTGGCACGATTACGGCCAACCGAGCGCGGTGCACGGCTTGGCGCGACTTGCGGCGCGCCTGACCGAGCTGGCTTTGCCGACGCAGCCGAAAACGACTTTGAACATCGGGCAGATCGCGGGCGGCACGTCGGTGAATACCATTGCGCGCGAAGCGTCGCTCGAACTTGACTTGCGATCCGAAGACCCGGCCGCGCTGGCGGCGTTAGTGGATCAAGCCGGGATTTTGATTGATGAAAGCAACGCGCCGGGACTCAACATCGCGTCCACCGTCACCAGCCGACGCCCCGCCGGTTCCATCCCGCGCGGCCATCCCCTCGTTCAACTTGCCGCCGATTCACTGCGCGCCCTAAACGTCGAACCTGAATTTGAAAAAGGAAGCACCGACGCGAACATTCCTCTCAGCCTCGGCCTGCCGACGGTGTGTTTAGGGCTGTGCCGCGGCGGCAACGCCCACCGCCCCGATGAATACATCGAAACAGCCATGTTGGAAAAAGGGTTGAGGCAGTTGGTGGCGGTAGCGGTGGGAGCGTTTGAATTGCAACTCATAAAGTAAACGAAACTTCCGTCCCTCTGTCCTCTTCGCTCGTCGCCCAAATTTTTCCGCCGTGCAGTTCAACCAATTGCTTCGCAATCGCCAGCCCGAGTCCCGTGCCGCCTTCGGCGCGCGCCCGTGATTTGTCGGCGCGATGGAAACGCTCGAAGATGTGCGGGAGCGAATCGGCAGGGATGCCGGAGCCGGAATCGGAAACGGAAAACGTGATCAGCGGCGGGTGACGGCTGGAATCGCTCGCCGCCCGGCACACGATACTTCCATTCTCCGGCGTATGCCGGATCGCGTTGCTGATCAAATTACCCAGCACTTGCGCGATGCGCTCCGGGTCAACCCTCAGCGTTGGCAAGTCATCAAGCAGATCAGCCCGCAAAGATATTTTTTTGGTTTCGGCTTGCGTCGCAAAGCGAGCCACCACGGAACGCAGGAGCGCAACGGGATCGGTCGGAGTTAGATCGAGGCTGAGTTGACCGGAGTCGGCCAGCGCCAACGTGCGCAGATCGTCCACGAGCCTGGTGAGCAGCCGCGTTTGATCGAGCAGAGGCTGCAAGTTTTCGTCCGTCGGCGGAAGCACGCCGTCAATCACCGCTTCGATGTTGGCCTGCAGAACGGCGATGGGGTTGCGGAGTTCGTGCGCGATGTCGGCGGTCATGTCGCGCCGCACGCGCTCGGCCTCTTGCAGGTCGGCGGCCATCGAATTGAACGACGCCGCCAGTTCGCCCAGTTCATCTTTTGACGCGGCTTGCACCCGTTGAGTGAGATCGCCGCGGGCAACGGACTGAGTGGCGGCCCTGAGCTGGCGAATGGGGCGCACCAGGCCAAAGGCAAACACGCCGCCGGCGAGCAGCGCCGCGCCGCCCGCCGCCAACGCCGCCAGCCAGATCGCGCTGTTGACTCGCGCCAACAGTTGGCTTTGCAGATCGCCGCTGCCCGCGCCAGGCCCGACTCCGCCGCCCATCATCCCTCCCATCGCATTGCCTACGACAATCAACGTGCCCTTGCGCGCGCCGTCCACTTCTATCGCGCTGCCGTTTGCCAGATCGGATTCGGAAAGTGTGTCGCCGGTCAGCGCGTCCAGCGTGTCGCCGACAACCCGCCCTTGCGAGTCGGCGACGATCAAGCGCTGATCCATCATGCCGCCCATGCCATGATTGCTTTCGAGCAGGGCGCGCACGCCCTCCCACGATCCGTGGCCGCGATAGTAACCGGCCAGCTCTTGCGCCATAGCAGTTTCGGTCGTCATGCCGCCGCGAAACATAAAGCCGCGCACTTCGCGCGCCGCCGCGTTGTTGGCCACCAGAGAGACGACCACCACGCCGACGATCACGACGACGAAGTAGGAGAGGAGGAGTTTAGGGAAAAGACGCATATATCAAAATCCAAAATCCCAATGACCAAATCCCAAATCAAAGCTCCACAAATTTGTAACCGATGCCGAAAACGGTAATGATGTACGCGGGGCTCTTCGGGTCGCGCTCGATTTTGGCGCGCAGGTTTTTGACGTGCGCATCCACCGTGCGCTCGTAGCCTTCGAAGGCGTCACCCTGCGCGGTTTCGAGTAATTGCAACCGCGTGAATGCCCGCCCTGGGTCACGGGCCATGGCCGCCAGCAAACCGAATTCGGTCGGGGTGAGATCGATCAGCTCGTCGTCGCGCGCGACAGTGTGCCGCGTCAGATCGATCACGATGTCGGCGGCGCGGATCACGTCCGGTGGGGCCGGAGTCGAGTCGGCGCGGCGGAGGACGGCGCGCACGCGGGCCACCACTTCGCGCGCGCTAAACGGTTTAGTCACGTAATCGTCCGCGCCGAGTTCGAGGCCGATCAATCTATCGGTTTCGTCCACCCGCGCCGTGGCCATGATGATTGGCACATTCGACGTGGCGCGCAAACGGCGAGCCACGTCAATGCCGTCTATGCCCGGCAAGTTGAGGTCGAGCAGGACGAGATCGGGCTTCTCGTGTTTGAATTGAGCCAGCGCCATCGGGCCGTCACCGGCCGTCACCACGCGGAAGTTGGCTTGCTCTAAATAGCCGCGCAGGACTTTGACCAGTTGCGGTTCGTCGTCCACGACGAGAATAGTTTGGGGCATGACGAATAGTATAAAGCAATTCACCGCGGAGTGCGCAGAGATCGCAGAGCCTTGTTTGAGCTTCTCCGCGTTCCCCACGCGCTCAGCGGTGAAAAATTTTTTCTGCCGAGAGCGGACTTATATTTTCTCGCCGCAGTGCGGGCAGGCTTTCCAGCCGGCCTGGATCGGTTTGCCGCAGTGGGCGCAGGTCACCGTCGGCAACACGGACGCGCCAGGTTGAGCCACGGCCCGCACCAGCCACACCACGCCGAGCACAATCAAGCCGATGAATAGCAGCGGCCACAACAACATCGTGATGCCCATAAAACCAAAACCGCCCATCATACCGCCTCCCCACCCCGGCCCCATCATGCCGTAGCCCCAGCCCGTGTTGGGGGCGAAGAACGGATATACGGTCGAGAAGATGATCGAAGCGACGATCAATATTACGCTGATGCCGATAATCCATTGCAGTGCCTTGCTCATTGTATCCTCCAAAATAGTGCGGTCACGCGACCGTTTGTTTCCGAGGGAGAGAATAGAGGAAACTTATGAAGAAGTTGTGAAGACGCGCCGAAGAGGTGATGAATGATTCAGCGGGGCCGTTTGGGAGAGGCCAAGGGCTGAGCCATGGCATTACGCCGGCAGCGCGAGGCCGACGCCACAGCGCGAATTTCGTCAATGAGTTGCGGCGAACCGATGTCCTTAAGCAAATAACGGGCTGCCCCGGCGCAAAAGGCCGTCAACCGTTCCCATTCACTGTGGTAGGAAGTCAAAACGATCACCTGCGCTCCGAGGGGGTTGGACACAACGCGCCGCACGATCTCCAGCCCGCGGCCATCGGCGCGTTTCGTTTCCACCAGCACTACGTCCGGCGGCGCCGCCATGCCCGTCAACAGCTCGCCGTTCGGCGCTGCGGTGTTGCCCACCACTTGCACCAGCGGCGACGCGCTTAACCGCGCCACCAAGGCCCGCCGCACGTCGTCGTGATCATCAACGATAAGAACCCGCACCGGCCCATCCATGAAAACACTATAGTGCTTGCCCGCGCTAGCGTTGAAGTGTCTGGATTCCCGCCAGGCATTGATAAATGTCATCACAGATCAATTGTAGACAAATGTCATGCCTTTTAAGGGAATACTTTCCTTGTTCCATCCATCACGACTGTGGAACAATCAATCCAATTCAAAGTGCATTATTATTAAACTGGAGATAACGCCCTCACCATGGAAACATTTACGCGCCGTGACTTTCTGAAAATGACCGGAGTAGCCGGAGCCGGACTCGGGCTGGCCGCTTGCGCCGGAAGCGCGCCGCCGCCGGCCACCCCCACCGCCATGACCTCAATGGCTGCCGTGAACGCCGCCGCCACCCCGGCCGCCGCCGAGAACATGGACGCTATGCACAAAGCAGGAGTCGAAACGTTCGTCGCCAACGCCGGAAAAGACACAACCTTCTGGCGCAAACCCCTGGCCTACAAAATGGACGGCGGCTATAAGACATTTGAGATCACATGCACCGAAGGGCAGTGGGAAGTGGCCCCTGGTCAGAGCGTCGCGGCGATGATGTACAACGGCCTCGTGCCCGGCCCAGAGATTCGGATCACCGAAGGCGACAAGGTGCGCGTAGTGTGCAAAAACGAAATGACCCAAAGCACCAGCATTCACTATCACGGCGTGATCATTCCCAACAACATGGACGGCGTGCCGTATATTACCCAAGAGCCGATCAAGTCGGGCGAGTCGTTCACATACGAATTCACGGCGCGCAATCCCGGTTCGCACATGTACCACTCGCACCACAACGCCGCCGAGCAGGTGACCAAAGGGCTGA
>CAYYCF010000006.1:0-2210 GCA_964470235.1 uncultured Anaerolineales bacterium
TGCTTGCCCGTTACCGCGGCGAGCTGAACACATTCGTGGCGGAGGTGCGGACACAGCAGAACTCTGCGCGTGAGCAGGGCGACCTCCAGAGCCTTGGTCTGAGTGGCAATTTGCGGGCGGACTGTCTCATCGAGCGCGGCGAATGGCAGGAGGCCGAAGCCGTGCTGGAAGAAGCCAGGTCCATTGCCAGCCGCGGCGTATTGGTGGCGGACATCGGAGTCTGGGCCTGCTGCCAGTTGAGCACCGTTCGCGCCCGTCAAGGCCGATTTGACGAGACCCGCCGCCTGATTGACGAAGCTCGCACGCACGCCGGGCTTGACCCAAGTCCATTGGCCCTGGCCCGCCTGAGTTTGGCTGAAGCGCGGCTGGGCGTTATCGAAAAACGCTGGGCTGAGGCGTTCGCCGCATTTGACCGCGCCGCCGAATGTGAGACGCAGATGGGCCGCCGCTGGTATCACGCGCAAACCATCCGCGAGTGGGCCGAAGCGCACTTGGCCCGCGGCGAACCGGAAGACGTTGAACGCGCGCGCGAATTGCTCCGCGAGGCGTTGGTTGAGTTCGAAGCGATGAATGTGCCGATCTACGCGGCGAGGGTGAGGGAGACGTTGGAATCGCTGAATCGCTGAGGGCACTGAGATCGCTGAAAGAAAGAATCAGCGTTATCAGCCGCTTCGCGTCAGCGTTTCAGCGGTTCAACACCAGTTACGCCGCCACCGCCTCTTCGGTCGTTTTGTAAATAGAAAACAACGGTTCAAAACCGGCCAGCCGCAGAACTTCCGACACCGCTTTGGACGGTTGGGCGATGGACACGCCGCCGCTTTTTGGCTTGAGCGCCTTCTGGGCCGAAATGAGGGCGCGCGCTCCGGCGCTGCTTAGAAAAGTCGTCCCGTCCATTTCGAGTGTCAAGCGCGTGCGGCCGGCGGCGATTTGGGTTTTGAGCGCCTCGTCCAGTTGCGGCGCAGTGGTGGCGTCCACCCGCCCGACGATGCGGATGACCTGAATCCGTTTGTAGTCGCGAACCGTGATTTCCATGTGCTCTCCTGTTGTGCGGTGATGCCCGACGTTGCCAGCGGGCGGCGGAACTGACCAACTTTCTGCATTGTAGTATATATTAAGAAGTGACCTTACGCACCCGGCTTTGTTTTACCGCAGAGTACGTAGGGAGATTGGTAAACAGGTACACGGGTAAACAGGCAAACCTGTCTACTTGTCTACCTATTTACTTACTCACCTGGCGCTCTCTCTGCGGTGAGATAACGGGTTGTGCGTAAGGTGAGTTAAGAACACTATCTTTCCAAACCCCACCGGAGACTCCCGTGACGCTGCCTTCCGCCGATCATCTCGCCCTTCTCTACCGCATCTCGCAGACCTTCAACTCGTCGCTCGATCTCAACGAAGTGCTGAACCAAGTGATGGATGAAGTGATTACCGTCACTCGCGCCGAGCGCGGCTTTGTGGTTTTGCGCGACGCCGAGGGCCGCTTGGCTTTCCACGCGGCGCGCGGGGTGAATCAACAGGCAATCGGATCGCCTGAATTTCAGATTTCGCGCGGCGTGGTCGAACGGGTGGCGAGTGATGGCAAGCCGATCCTGAACGCCGACGCGCAAAGCGACGCGCAGTTAGCGGGCCGCCAAAGTGTAATGATGTTGGGCTTGCGATCCATTTTGTGCGTGCCGTTGCAACTCAAAGGCAAAATACTCGGCGTCATCTACGTGGACAGCCGGTTAAAGGTTGGCATCTTCGGTCCCAACGATCTTGAATTGCTCACGGCCATTGCGGCCAGCGCGGCGGTCGCCATTGAAAACGCGCGGCTGTATCTGTTGGCGGTGGATAAAGGCAAATTGGAGCGCGAACTTCAACTGGCTCGTGAAGTGCAAGCCAGCTTGCTGCCGCGCGCCACCCCGAGTATTCCCGGTTGGGAGTTTGCGGCGGCGTGGCAACCGGCGCGGGAAGTGGCCGGCGACTATTACGATTTCATTCTCGACATTGAAACAGGTTTGGGATTGGTGATCGCCGACGTGACCGATAAGGGCATGGCCGCCGCGCTGTTCATGGCCCTCACCCGCAGTACCGTGCGCGCCAGCGCCGCCCGCGCCGCCTCTCCCGCCGATTGCATCACTCGCGCCAACCATTTGATCTCCGCCGACTCGACCGACGCAATGTTCGTCACGCTTTTTTACGCGCACCTCGATCCGGATTCTGGCGCGGTG
>CAYYCF010000006.1:2310-3705 GCA_964470235.1 uncultured Anaerolineales bacterium
CCTCGTGCGCGAACACCGCCACGAGTCGTCTGCCGATGTGGTCGCCGCGCTGGAAGCCGCCCTGTGCGCTCACACCGGCGCGGGCGATCCGTATGATGACGTGACGATGATGGCGGTGAAATGTCTTTCAGTTGAGAAGGAATCCGGCCAGCCAAAGCCCGGCCGTCCACGCAAATAACGCCACTGCGCCCACCGTCAACCACTGCATCTGCGCCCATCCCCGCCGCGCCCGCCAGGCCACGCCGCCGATCTGCCACGCCGCGAGCGGCAAAGCCAGCCACGTCCACCGCGCCTCATCCCAGTTAACCGAATACGCCAACAGCGCCGCGCACGCGCCGACGATCAGCGCGTTGTGCAATTGCGCCGCGCGGTTTTTGCCCAAGCGCACCGCCAGTGTTCTCTTCCCCGTTGCCCTGTCCCCTTCAAAATCCGGGAACTCAAATGCAATCAACATCGCAATGTGAATCAGCGCCAGCGGCAGGCCTACGACGAAAACGGCTGGATCGATTCGTCCGGTTTGTAAAACGAATCCAGTGAGGGGTGTGAGCACGGCCACTACGAGTGACGCCGACAATTCGCCCCAACCACTGCTCATCAGCGCCAACGGCGGCGCGGAGTAAAACCATCCGGCAAGCAAGGCGACGATGCCGATCAGCGCGACCAGCGGGCTGATCGTTGCTGCCAGGCCGATGGCGATGATGGCAGCCGTCCCGCAAATGCGCGCCGCGATCAGCGCTGTGCGCGGCGACAGTTCGCCTGCCGCCAGCACGCCACTGCCGCCGGAAAAGAGCGTGCGGTTGCCCGCAACCATCCGATCCGTTTCCAGGTCGTAATATTCGTTTGCGTACTGCGTCATCAATTGCGTGGCCGTGATCATCCACTGGCCGAGAAGAACGCGGGTCAGATCAATGACCGCGCCTTGTGATGCGGCAACGGCAATGCCCAACGCGTACAGCGCCGCCGCGCCGATCAAAAAGATGGGGCGGGTGAGTTTAAGGAAGGGCCAGAGGTGTTTGTTAACGGACAAAAAAGGCGTTTTCCGTTTCGGGACGGTTGGGATATAATCTTTAGCAGGCGCCAAAATGACAATCGCTATCGAACGGCTGGCTGTTGAACTGAACCTGTCTTCGACTGAACTGCTCCGCCGCAGCCTGAACGCGTTTCTGGAGCGCGAACGCCGGGCCGGCCAGCAGGACATCGCCGATCTGCAAGATCGCTATGATGTGGCTTCTGTTGCCGAACTCAAATCCAAAATCGAGAGTGGCGTAATCTATAGCCATCCGGCTTGGGAAGATTTGATCGAGTGGCAAAATTTGGAAGCCTATCTCGAGAGGCTTGACCAACTGACATCGCAACTTCAATGACCTACGACGCTCTCGCGGAGTTAGCGCAGTC
>CAYYCF010000006.1:3805-21516 GCA_964470235.1 uncultured Anaerolineales bacterium
CAACTGACATCGCAACTTCAATGACCTACGACGCTCTCGCGGAGTTAGCGCAGTCAACCCAGCTTTCTTCCCGGTGAGCCCGCTTCCGCGTTGCGCGAGTTTCTATCTTTTGCGCGGTTGAAACTGGCTGAGTTTGGTGTACAAGGCCCTTGAACTCGCATGGCTCTGCGGAGATTTGTGATGGATGATGATTGCCGCTAAACGTAACACATTTCGTGCGTTACTCATAGCCTATCACTCAATACGTGGCGACGCTCGGATCAACATCCCGCGCCCAAGCCAGAATCCCGCCCTTTAGATTTTTCAATTTTCTAAAACCCGCGCCGCGCAGAAGATCAAGCGCCCTGGCCGAGCGTGCGCCGCTTCGGCAAAGCAGAACGATCTCCTCGGCCGAGTCCAGTTCGTTCATGTGCGCGGCGAGCGCCCCCAGCGGAATCAACTGCGCGCCTGGGAGGTGGGCGATTTCCCATTCGTGTTCCTCGCGCACGTCAATAACCCGGAAACGCGCGCCCGTATCTATCTTCGCCTTCAATTCAGTTGCCGAAATGTCCCAGCCCTCGCCCGACCCCACTTCGTCTTGATGATCGTTCATCGGCATCCCGCAAAATTCTTCGTAATCAATCAACTGCGTGAGCTTGGGAGTCTCGGAACAGACAAGACACTTCGGGTTCTTGCGGAGTTTCACTTCGTCAAACGTCATCGCCAGCGCGTCGTAAAGCAACAGCCGCCCCACGAGCGTGTCGCCCGCGCCGATGATTAACTTGATCGCTTCAGTGGCCTGAATCGTCCCGACCGTGCCTGGCAAGACGCCGAACACGCCGCCCTCGGCGCATGACGGCACGAGTCCTGGCGGCGGCGGTTCGGGGAACAGACAGCGGTAGCACGGCCCGTGCTTGGCCCAAAACACCGAGGCCTGTCCCTCGAATCGGAAGATCGATCCATACACGTTTGGTTTGCCCAACAGCACGCACACGTCGTTGACCAAATAACGCGTTGGAAAATTATCCGTGCCGTCTATGATGATGTCGTAGGGGCGGGCGATGTCGAGCGCGTTGGCCGACGTGAACAATTCGTTGTAAGTGTCCACCCGAATGTCCGGGTTGATGTCCAGAATCCGTTCGCGCGCCGAGTCCACTTTGAGTTGGCCGACGGTGGACGTGCCGTGAACGACCTGCCGCTGCAAATTGCTGGCGTCTACCACGTCGTAATCTACCAGCCCGATTCGGCCCACTCCGGCGGCGGCGAGGTACATCGCCAACGGCGACCCTAACCCCCCCGTGCCGACGAGCAAAACCGATGCGGCCTTCAATTTCCTCTGCCCTGGCATTCCCACTTCGGGCATGATCAGGTGGCGCGAGTAGCGCTTGATTTCTTCGTGGCTTAGTTCAATCGAATTGGGGTCAATGTGTTCGAGGGCGATACTCATTATGCCTTCTCGTTTTTGACAACGGATGGAGCGGAGGGAAACGGATGTTTAATTGCTTTTATCCGTTCCATCCGTTTCATCCGTTGACGAATCTTCCGACCTGCGAATGTTCCGCGAGCCGTGCGCGCACCACAGTGTTCTATCGGGAATGCGGAAGCCGTTGCTCGAAAAGACATCCGTCTCGAATTGTACTGCCGCCATGCGGTGATCGGCGGCCACTACTTTTCCGGCCAGCCAGCCTTCAACGCGCTGGCCGTCGGCGACGTGCCGACAATGCACTTCGGCGCTCTCGCCGACTTCGAATTTTTGTTTGGGCATTGTTTCACCGCAGAGAGCGCAGAGCCTTCTTAACTTCTCTGCGCTCTCCGCGAACTCTGCGGTAAAAGCGATCTAGCTTTGGAAGACAACTAACCACCCGCCACCGACGGCACGATCCGCAGTTTGTCGGTTTCGGCAACCCGTGTTTCTTGTCCCTGCAAGTGCCGCACGTCTTCCGAACCGAGAAAGACGTTGACGAAGGCGCGTAGTTCGCCGCTGTCATTGTACAAGTGCCGCCGCAGATCGGGGTGGCGCGCCGTGAGATCGCTCATGATCGCGCCGACGGTTTGACCGGCAACGGCGACTTCGGTATTGCCCGCCGCATACGGGCGGAGGGGGGTAGGGATGCGAATGGTGGGCATAATTGTTCCTTGTGTTCCGTAGTCCGTGATGCGTGACGCGTGATTCGTGATCCATCGGCGCTGATCACGTCTCACGTCTCACGCATCACGCAGTTTCAACTTCCTCTTCAATAAACTTTTCCCGATCATCCGCCAACACCCAACACCGCGCCTGTGCCGCCTGGCCGTTTTGCACCGGGACGATCAGATACGAATACCACGGCAGGGCGTGTTCGCGGTCGTACTCGGATGCCTGCGCCGGATGATCGGGATGGGAATGGAAAACGCCGATCACGTCAAGGCCGAGTTTCTCCGCTTCGGTTTCGCCTTTCAACATATCCTCGCCGGTGATCAAATAGCGATGATACTGCTCGCCCGACTCGAATTTGTTGGCGAACGGCAGGATGGACTGGACGGTTTTGCCGTCGCCGTTTGCGTTGCCAAGCAACAGCCCCGCGCCCTCGCTGGGGTAGGCGGTCTGCAAGTGGGTGACGATCTGGGTGTAGAGACCTGTCGGGATCGTGAGTGGCATGAAAATTATCCACAGATGCCGCAGATTTTGCAGATGAAAAAAACTGCGTCATCTGCGGATTATATTCCCCAGAACCTCTCCGACATATATTTGAACCCCGCATCGGGAAACACGGTAACGACAACGCCTTCGTCGAGCGTCCGCGCGACTTGCAGTGCGGCGGCGGCGGCCGCCCCGGACGAGATTCCGACAAACAACCCTTCTTCCCGCGCCAACCGGAGAGTCATCTCTTGCGCCGCTTCCGTGTTTACAGTTACGTTGTCGTCGGCTAACGTTTCGTCATAAATCTTTGGCTTGATCGCGCTTTCCATATGTTTCAGCCCTTCGAGGCCGTGAAAAGATTCGTCGGGTTGAAAGGCGATCAATTGAATGTCCGCGTTGCTCTGCTTGAGTCGGCGTCCTGCGCCGACGAACGTGCCACTGGTGCCGAGTCCGGCGACGAAGTGTGTCGCGCGCCCGTTCGTTTGAGTCGCGATCTCGACCCCCGTTCCGTTGTAATGCGCTCGCCAGTTGGCGTCGTTGTTGTATTGATTGGCATAGAAATAGCGATCCGGCTCTTCGATGAAAAGTCGTCGCGCTTCCATCATCGCGCCGTCCGATCCTTCAAGCGGGTCGGTCAGTATCACTTCCGCGCCGAGCGCGCGCAGAATGGCGAGCCGCTCCTGGCTGGCGTTGGCTGGCACCGCTAACGTGACTCCGATTCCGCGCGCCGCGCCGAAAGTGGCATACGCGATCCCCATGTTGCCGGAAGTTGAATCCAGTAGTCTCCGCGCTTGTGCCGGATGTTGCCCCCGCGCCGGATTCAATTGGCCGCCATCAATGGCCGAGCGGATGATATTGAGGGCCGGGCGGTCTTTGACCGATCCGCTGGGGTTGAACCATTCGGCTTTGGCAACCACCTGCACGGATGGCGGGAGATCAGCCGTCACTCGAGTCAAGCGAATCAACGGCGTGTTGCCGACGCGCGATTCGAGCGTGTCGGGTTCGGTGTAGAGATAGGCCAGTTTCGTATGAGTCAGCATAGGCAAACAAAAAGGCCAAATAGCGAAAAAAAAGAGCAGACGCAAAATCGCCCATCGGAAAATAACTGCTCTTTCCGGGGGTGCGCCCACTCTTCGCTATTTGGCCTTAGATTTGTGAAAGGTTACGAGCGAAGGGTGGGTTAGCGCCCCCGCTCAGTACACGTGCAAGCCAACGGAATTTTTATCATAATTGTCGTCATTATATCGCCTGGAGGCGATGTGTCAAGACGAAAATGGGTGAGAGGATTATGAGCAAGTTGCACGAATTTTCCGCATTTGCTATTTGCCCCTTCTCATTCTAAAATCAGCCAGCCTTTATCCGCTTTGCAAGTTCTTTGAGTTCCCCGCTTTCCTTGAGTTCTTGTCGAACTGAGGGAACTCAAAGAACATAGGAAGGGAAACCATGTCTGCATCCATGCCTCGACCCAAAAAACCCGGCGCTCCGCCCGCCAACGTGAAATGGCTGGTGGCGATCATCATCGGCGTGCTGGTCGTCGGCTCGGCGGTTGCCATAGTCGCCGTCCGCGCCGCCGGCCTGGCCACCGCGCCAGGTTTCTTCGGCGCGCGCGCCGGGCTGCTGGCCGACATCAATTTTTCGCTTGAGATCGTTTTGCTCCTCGGCTTGACGTTTGGTTTCATGCTGGCGCGGCGCGGCAGCATCAGCGCGCACCAATACAACCAGACGGCGTGGGTGTTGTTCAACATCGTACTGGTTGAGTTCATCATGGCCACGTCGTTTTACAAGCAAGTTCTACCAGGCATCCCGGCCAAACTCGCGCGCCCGTATTACTGGCTGTCGTCTGTGCATACGATGGTGGGCGGCCTCACCGTGTTCAGCGGCGTGTACATTCTATTGCGCATGAATAAACTGCTGCCCAAACCGCTTCGCGTGTCGTGGTGGAAGAATCTCATGCGCGCCACGCTTACGGGATACTGGCTCGTCGGTTTGCTGGGTGTGGGGACGTATTACGTTTGGTACACCGCCCCCGCCGAGTCCACCGGCGCGCCGGCCGTTGCTCAAACGGGGCATACCGTCGTCGTGCCGCTGGCGAATTACGAATTTGTTCCGCGCACGCTCACCGTTCCGCTCGGCACAACGGTCGTGTTTGTGAATCAAGACCCCTCGCCGCACACCGTCACTTGGGACGATGGCAGTGCGGACTCCGGCTCGTTTGATCAGGGCGAACAATTTTCGTTCACGTTTAATCAAGCCGGATCGTTTTCGTTCTTCTGCGCGTTTCACGGCGGACCTGGTGGCGCCGATATGGCTGGAACGATCATCGTCGAGGGCGCGGGGGGCGCCGCCGCCGTGCCGACCGCCGTTTCTGTCGCTCTCGCGCCGACTGCCGCGCCCACGCCGGAGAATCCGCCCGCTATTTTCTTTGAACCGAGCGCGGTGGCATTTGGTGTTTTCCGCGACAACGGCGACGCGCTGTCCAACGAGTTCCGTTTCATCGGCTCGAACATCCCCGCGTCCGCCGACGGCACGGTGTACGAGTTGTGGCTCAAGCGCGGCGGCGGGCAAGACACATTGGGCAAAGTTGGGCCCGATGCGAACGGCAACGTTCTTTTTATCTTCGACGATCCGCAAGGCCGCAACTTGTTGAATCTCTTCGACGGTTTCTTCGTGTCCGTCGAAGCGGCCAATGACGCCGACCCGGCGCCGTCCGATAAGCATTTGTTTGACGGATCGATCTCCTCCGGCGCGCTCGCCACTCTGCGAACGATGCTCGTTAACGATCCCGGGTTGCCCAACGGCGAAGGGTTGGTGGCGGCGCAGCGCTTTTGGGCGCAAGAAACTTTGCGCCATGCGCAACTGGCAAAAGAGGCCGCGCAAAGAGGCGATCTCACTGCGGCCAAACGTCACGCCGAGCACGTTGCGCTGTTGCTCGAAGGCAAAACCGGCGCGGACTACCGCGATCTCGACGGCGACGGCGTGATGCGCGATCCTGGCAACGGTTCGGGTGTGATACCATTGGCTCAAGCCTCGATCCAAACCGCCAGGCAAGCCGCGGCTGCGCCCGACGCCAACAAGAACATCATCGCCCACGGCAGTCACGTTCAAATTTACTCGCAGAATGTGATTGACTTTGGAACGCAGTTGGAAGCATTGGCGGTTCAAATGGCTGGCGCGCCCGACATCGGCGCGGCGCAATCGCTGGCCGGTCAAATGCAGCCGTTGGCTGACGCTCTGCTCAACGGAGTGGACGCCGACGGTGATGGGGTGATCGAAGCCGGCCCCGGCGAAGGCGGCGCGCGCGACGCGTACAACCACGCGCAATACATGGCCGCAATGGGTGTGGCGTTTGGATCGGAAAATCCGTAGGCCGTAACGCGGCAAAATCCATTTACCGCGAAGACGCAAAGGTCGCGAAGTTTCCATTTCTATCTTTGCGCTCTTCGCGTCTTCGCGGTTTTTTCTCTATGCCTAAAAACGAACGTCGCCTCATCACTTTCACGGTAGTTCTCGGCGCGGTGGCGCTGGCCGTCATTGTTTATGCGATCGCTCAACTCACCGGCGCGCCGGGAGCCGCAAGCTCGACAGGATTCCCGACGGCGGCTATCACCGTCGCCGCCGTAGAGCCAACGCAGCAGTCGGTTCCAACTTCGACTCTGGCTCCGTTGGCGGCTATCACCGTCGCCGCCATAGAGCCAACGCAACAGTTGGTTCCAACTTCGACTCTGGCTCCGTCGGCGACCGAAGCCATCGTCGCTGCTACGTACACGCCCCTTCCGCCGCCGATTACCGACACGCCCATCCCGGCATCGCCCACGCCGTTGAGCGCGAGTCCGATTCCACCGACAAACGCACCGGCGGCGTCCCCGACGACCAAGCCCGTGACGGGTGGCAGTTGGCCTGGGCCAATCCCAGGTCCGAGTCCAACGTGGTCGGTTAAATCATTTCCCACTAAGGCGCCCGCGTCCGGCCCAACGAAGCTTGGATTTCACGTCACACTGAATTCCGGCGGCACGCTTGATTACGTGGCCGCCGTGCATCCGCCGGTGATGAAAGGCGTGGACGACGTGGGCTTTCTCAAGGATGTGAAAGCGCTATCGCCCTCGACGATCACCATCGGCCGTTTCGTGGTGGATCAACCCAACATTGGCGAGGGTGATGCGGCGCAACGCGCGATTGATTTCGTCAACACGATGATGCCGAAATACTTGGCGAACAAAGACTGGGTGGATTACTGGGAAGGCTGGAACGAAGTGACGTACCCGAATTACGAATGGTACGCGCAGTTCGAGGCGGCGCGCGCCTGCGAAATGCAGAAGCACGGACTCAAAGCGGCCATCGGCGGATTCTCCACCGGCACGCCGGAACCGTGGCAGTTCGAAGCGTTTCTTCCGGCGATTGAGGCCGGCATTCGCTGCGGCGCAATTTTGACGACGCACGAGTACGGCGCGCCCACGATGTATCTGTGGTGGTCGCAGGGCATGCCCGAAAGTTACGGCCACGCGGCCGTGCCTGCGTACCAGGATCGCGGCCCGCTGATCGGGCGTTATCGTTTTCTCTATCGCGATGTGCTGATCCCGCGCGGACTCGTGATCCCGCTCGTGATCTCGGAGACGGGCATTGACGGCGGGGCGGGGGCCGGCCAACGGCCGGGCTACAGCAACGCGCAAGGGTGGCTCGGCTTCAGGGATTATTGGGGCGCAGAGTTGGGGCAGAACGACCCCATCGCGTTCTACGTGGATCAACTTGCCTGGTACGATAGCTTACTACGCCAAGATTCATACGTGATCGGCGCGACAATTTTCAACATTGCCGGAGGCAGTAACCCGACCTGGGCGTCGTTTGAGGCGTCGAGCATTATTTCGAAGTTGACGGAGTATGCTTTGTCGTTAAAGTAGAATCATGTCTTCCGACCCCGCCTACGTCCGTCGTCTCCTCGATCAAGCCCGCCAAGAAGGCCAGTGGTATTGCGGCCAGCCGGACGCTGTCGGGCTGTGTTTTGAGGTGCTGGCGCTCTTTCCCGACAACCGCGAAGCCGCCGACCTCGTTTACGAGTTGTTCTGCGACGAGTGGCTGATCTACGATAATCGTGTTGCTCTGCAACGGCTTATTGACGAATGGGACGACCGCCCGTGGCAACAGCGCCGCCGGATCGCCCTGTCTTTTCGTTATATGAGCCGCTGGGATGGGTGGCATCGCGAATATGAGGACGGCTACGAAGTCGAGCGCAAAGGCCCGGCTGACGTGGCCGAATTGCTGGACGAAGGCCATGGCCAGCTCATCCATGCCTATTGCCTGGGCGACGACGAATGCGTTGACTTCGCCTGGCCGCTTTTCGTCGAAGCGTTTGACCGCACGAACGATCCGCGGAATGCCTTGCTGTGGGTGGGCAAGCAGTACGCCGAACTCGGCTTCTTCGCCGACGCCGTTGAAGTGCTGGCCGAGTTGTGCTCGCGTTTCAACGACCTCGCCAGCAACGCGCGCCGGTTGTTGGCCGAAGTAAGGTGGTGGCGCGATAACGCCCATCGCCTGCCGTGGCTGCCGCCGCCCGGCGACGGCGCGCGCTACTGGCGCATGATGTCTTTCATCGATCCGAATGCGCCCGGCGACGAGGAAGTGATCCAATCGCTGCGCGAGCAGAAAGCAAAGATTCGCGGTTACGATTGGAAGCCGACGATTGATCCTGCGCTGGCCGCGCTGGTGAGCCATGCCCTTCCGGTTGAGGCGCAGCCCGCCGCGCCCGCTTTTGTGGACTGGAGTTTTCTCGACATTGACGATGGTCGGCCGGGCGAACTGCCGGAATGGGCAAAGAAAATGATCCGGCATTTCCCGAAAGAGATGATCGAAGACATTATCAACACCCATCGCTGGAGCAGAGAGATCAAACGACCCGACACTCCGCCTCGCCACGATCCGGACGAGCCGCCGTTTGACCCTGACGAATTTTTCGGCGATGACGATCTGTTCGACGAATCATCCGATTGACAACTCCCCCAAACTCTCTCATAATGCGAATTGTCCAATTCATCGTATTTATCGGATGAATTGGACTTCGCTATGAATCTAAACGAACTCGACTCCGATTTTCTCCGACACATCATCGCCGCCGGTTATCAACCCGGAGACCGCATCCCTGCACTGGGCGAATTGAGTGCGACGCTGAATATCAGCGTAGGCAAATTGCGCGAGCAGATGGAAGCGGCGCGCACGCTGGGCATTGTGGATGCGCGCCCGCGTACCGGCATGCGGCTCGAACCGTACGACTTCCTCCCCGCCGTGCGATCCAGTTTGCTCTTTGCCATCGCCACCGATCCCAAACAATTCGAAGCGTTCAGCCTGCTCCGCAATCACATCGAATTCGGATTCTGGGATGAAGCAGTGGCCTTGCTGACGGACGACGACAAAAATGAGTTGCAGGCATTGATGACGGCAGCCTGGGCGAAACTGAACGGCTCGCTGATTCAAATCCCGCACGCGGAACACCGCCAACTGCACCTCGCCATCTTCCAGCGCTTGAACAATCCTTTCGTCAAAGGTTTGCTCGAAGCCTATTGGGAAGGGTACGAAGCAGTGGAGCTGAATAACTATTCGGATTACGAATACATGCGCGACGTGTGGAACTATCACCAGCGCATTGTGGACTCGATCCTTGGCGGCCAGTTCGACGCTGGCCGTGAGTTTTTGATTGAGCATACCAGTTTGCTCAGGCATCGCGTCCAGCCTAAGATTGAAGGAGTTCCAAATGAGCGTTGAACTTCAACACAGCCCCGCGCCGACCGGAGCGCGGGAGCCGGTGGTGAACGACTTCTCGATCACTATCGCCACCAAAAACGGATCGGGCAGTCAAACGGCGAACAGCGTCATCTTGCGCGCCCTGTTCAAAATGGGCATCCCGGTTAGCGGAAAAAACCTGTTCCCCTCGAACATTCAAGGCCTGCCCACCTGGTTCACCATCCGCGCCAGCAAAGACGGCTTCACCGCGCGCCGCGTGCGCGCCGAGATTCTGGTGGCGATGAATCAGGCGACGGTCGTCGAGGATGTTGAAAAGCTGGAGTCGGGCGGCATTTGTTTGTATTCCGACGAACTTAAACTGGCCGCGCCGCGCCCCGACGTCATTTACTACCCCATGCCCGTCAAGAAGCTTACCGCCGAGTCGGGCGTGGAAGGGACTCTCAAACCGTACGTTGCCAACATGGCCTACGTCGGCGTGTTGGCGTATTTGCTCGGTATTGAGATTCCTGAAATCGAAGCCGCGCTCAACTATCACTTCAATGGCAAAGCCAAAGCCATCGCGCCCAACCTCAAGACCCTGAAAGCTGCTTTCGAGTGGACGAAAGAGAACGCGCAGACTCCGTGCCCGTATCATGTCGAGCGCATGGACAAGACCAAAGACCTCATGATGATTGACGGCAACACGGCCGGGGCGCTGGGCGCAATCTACGGCGGCCTGGCGTTTGCCGCCTGGTATCCGATCACGCCGGCCACCAGCTTGGCCGACGCGCTCAACGAATACCTGCCGCAGTTGCGGATCGATCCCCAAACCAAGAAACCGAGTTACGCTATTCTCCAGGCTGAAGACGAATTGGCCGCGCTGGGCATGGTGATCGGCGCGGGGTGGGCGGGCGCGCGCGCCATGACGTCAACCTCCGGGCCGGGCATTTCACTTATGGCCGAGTTCACGGGCTACGGCTACTTCGCCGAAATCCCGGCCGTGATCTGGGACATTCAACGCATGGGTCCCAGCACCGGCATGCCCACCCGTGTTTCGCAAGGCGACATCATCGCCGTCTACTGGCTCGGGCACGGCGACACCAAAAACGTGTGTCTGCTCCCGGGTTCGGTGAAAGAATGTTTCGAGTTCGGCTGGCGCGCGCTCGATCTGGCCGAGCGCTTGCAGACGCCGGTGTTCGTGTTGAGCGATCTCGACTTCGGCATGAATCAATGGATGACCGAGCCGTTTGATTATCCCGAATCGCCAATCGATCGTGGCAAAGTGTTGACGGCGGAGGATTTGAATCGGCTCGGCGGCTTCGCGCGATATAAAGACGTTGACGGCGACGGCATCGGTTGGCGGACTCTGCCGGGCGTCGAGCATCCCAAGGGGTCTTACTTCACCCGCGGCAGCGGCCACAACGCCAACGCGGGGTACACCGAGCGCCCCGACGAGTGGGAGGCGAACATGGAGCGGCTGGCGCGCAAGTTCGAGACGGCGCGCAAGATCGCGCCCGCGCCGGTGGAAGATCGAGTGGAGGGCGCGCCGATCGGTTTCATCGCCTATGGCTCGACCGATCCGGCAGTGGAAGAGGCGCGCGCGCGGTTGGCGGCCAAGGGCGTCAAAGTTTCATACTTGCGGCTGCGGGCGTTGCCGCTGGCGGCGGCGGTGGAAGGATTCATTCGCGCCCACGACCGGGTGTACGTGATCGAACTCAACAGCGACGCGCAGATGGCGCAATTGGTGCGGCTCGATACGCCCGAACTGGCGGCGCGAGTCTTCCCGATTAATCACAACGACGGCTTGCCCCTGACGGCGCGTTGGATTGTCGATAATTTTGAGAAGGCGGAGGGCTAACATGACAACAATAGTGGCACAACCCAAAAGCACCGGGAAAATAAATCTCATCGGCTTTGAGAAAGCTGAATACCGCGGCGGCGAATCGACGCTGTGCAACGGATGTGGGCACGATTCTATTTCGGCGCGCATCATTGACGTTTGCTTCGAGCTGTCGTTCAAACCGGAACACGTCGTCAAGTTCAGCGGCATCGGCTGCTCGAGCAAAAGCCCGGCGTATTTCCTGAGTCGGTCGCACGGTATCAACTCACTGCACGGCCGCATGCCGTCGGTGGCGACCGGCGCGCTGATAGCAAATCATACGTTGCGCGGCATCGGGGTGAGCGGCGACGGCGACACGGGCAGTATTGGCTTTGGCCAGTTCAAGCATATGCTCCGGCGCAACACGCCGATGGTGTACGTCATCGAAAATAACGGCGTGTACGGTTTGACCAAAGGCCAGTTTTCGGCGACGGCCGACATCGGGCAGGAACTGAAATACGCGGGGCGAAACGATCTGCCGCCGATCGACCTGTGCCTGGAAGCGATCATTTCCGATTGCGGTTTTGTGGCGCGCTCGTTTGCCGGCGACCCCAAGCAAGTGACTCAACTGCTCAAGGCGGCGTTTTCGCATCGCGGAACTGCCGTGCTGGACATCATCAGCCCCTGCGTCACCTTCAATAACCGTGACGAGTCCACCAAGTCGTACGCCTGGGGCAAAGAACACAACGAGCGCATCACCGATGTGACGTTTGTCCAATCTCGCGAGGAGATCACCGTGGATTACGCCCCAGGTGAAGCGAGGACGGTGACGATGCACGACGGCTCGCGGATTCTGTTGAAGAAACTCGACAACAGCCACGACCCGACCGATCGCGCGGCGGCCATCCGCTTGCTCGAAGAAGCGAAGGTCAAACAGCAGTTTGTCACCGGCTTGATCTACGTCAACCAGAATCGGCGCAGTCTGCCGGAAGACGAAAACCTGCCGGAGACGCCGCTGGCGCACTTGCCGCAATCGGCCACGCGGCCATCGAAAGAGTCGTTGTTGAAACTGATGGAAGAAATGAGATAATTACAGTGCAATTTGACGCAAATGTACCCATGACATATAATCGCCCCGTTTGATTGTTGACAATGAACTGTGTTCACTCACTCTTAGAGGATCAATGGAACATGGAGAATCAATTCCCGTGACACGCCGCCGCACACTCTTCATATTACTCTTACTCACTCTTTCAGTAATCGTCGTTTTGTTCGCCGCTGTGCTTCCGGCGCTGGCTCAAGATGGCGGTGACTGCAACAACTGCCCCGTTTCGTTCGGCGTGCATTCCACGCTTGACCCGCACTCGCCCGGAATGGCGGAAATTAACAAGCTTTACAACTTCCTCATTTGGATGGCCGGGACGATCTTCGTCGTGGTCGAAGGGGTGTTGCTCGTCACCGTCTTCCGGTTTCGCAACCGTCCCGCTAGCGAAGCCAAACAAATCCACGGCAACACCAAACTGGAAATCGCATGGACGGCGCTTCCGGCGGTCATCCTGGCGATACTCCTCGGTTTCACTCTGCGCACGATGGCCGCCGTGCGCGCGCCGGTGACGGGCCAGTCCGTCAAGGTCGTCGTGATCGGCCATCAGTGGTGGTGGGAGTTTCAATATCCCGAACTGGGAATCATCACCGCCAACGAATTAGTGGTGCCATTGGGTGTGCCGGTGGAAGTAGAATTGCACTCCAATGATGTGCAGCATGGTTTTTGGGCGCCGCAGTTGTTCGGCAAGATGGATGCGATCCCAGGCCACACGAACCGCATGCATTTCACGGTTAACGACGCGGGGCGGTACGGGGCGCAGTGCACCCAATTCTGCGGTGAACAGCACGCGCAAATGCGATTCGTGATTGTGGCCGTGTCCGCCGCCGAATTCCAGACCTGGGCCGCCGGGCAACAGCAACCGGCCGCTAAGCCAACCGACGATTCTGCCCGGCGTGGGCAGGATGCATTGTTGACGGGCGCGTGCGTCGCCTGCCATACGATTGACGGCACAACGGCGGCAGGCAAGACCGGCCCGAACTTGACTCACCTTGCCAGCCGCAGCTTCATCGCCGGCGGCGTCCTCTCGCGCACCGACGAAAACTTGAAGAACTGGATTCACGAGGCGCCCGCCGTCAAACCTGGCATCGTCATGCCTAGTTTCAAAGACGTGTACGACGACCGGACGCTTGGCGACATTGTCGCTTATCTCGACACGTTGAAGTAGCCTAGTCCTTTGTGGGCGGCGGGCACGATGCCCGCGGCTACAGCAACACGATTTTCACCGGAGATTATTCCTATGGCAACAGCCGCACCGACCTTACCCGCTTCCCGACCGGCCTCAGGGTTGTGGAGTTGGATAACCACAGTCGATCACAAACGGATCGGCCTCCTCTATCTTTACACCACGTTTTTCTTCTTCCTCGTCGGCGGCACCGAGGCGCTCCTCATCCGCACGCAATTGGCGTGGTCGAACATGAAAGTGCTCAACCCCGATATGTACAACCAGATATTCACGATGCACGGGACGACGATGATTTTCTTGTTCGTGATCCCGATTCTGGCGGGGTTTGGCAATTACTTTGTGCCTCTGCTCATCGGCGCGCGCGACATGGCCTTCCCCAAACTCAACATGCTGTCCTACTGGCTGTTGATCTTTGGCGGGCTGGTGCTTAATTCGTCCTTCTTCCTCGGCGGGGCCCCGAATGCCGGATGGACCGGCTATGCGCCGCTTTCGACGGCGGCCTTCTCAAAAGGCCCGGCGATGGATTTCTGGGCGCTCGGCCTCTTGCTCATCGGCACGTCGTCCACCATCGGCGCGATCAATTTCCTGGTCACTATTTTGACGATGCGTTGCCCAGGCATGAAGTTGACCAACATGCCGATGTTTGTGTGGAACATGATGATCACCTCGGCGATGATATTGTTCTCCACGCCGATGGTCACGGTTGCGTTGATCATCTTGTTTCTTGAGCGCAACTTCGGCACGGTGTACTTTTCGGTAGCCAGCGGCGGCGACCCGCTGATCTGGCAGAACTTGTTCTGGTTTTACTCGCACCCGGCGGTGTACATCATGATCCTGCCGGCGATGGGCATCATCTCCGAAGTGCTGCCGGTGTTCTCGCGCAAGCCGCTGTTCGGCCACCAGATCATCGGCTGGTCGTCGGTGTTCATTGCCATTCTGGGCTTCTCGGTGTGGGCGCACCACATGTTTCAGGTCGGCTCGCCGTTGACGGTGGATACGTTCTTCTCCGCTGCCAGCATGGTCATCGCCGTGCCGACGGGCGTGAAAATCTTTAATTGGGTGGCGACGCTGTACCAAGGCGCGCTTCGCCTAAAGGCCACCATGCTGTTTGCGTTAGGGATGATCGCCATGTTCATCATCGGCGGACTTAGCGGAGTCATGCTCGCTTCCGTGCCGGTCAACTGGCAGACGCACGACACGTATTTCGTGGTGGCGCATTTGCACTACGTCCTGTTCGGCGGCTCGATGTTCGGAATCTATTCCGGACTGTATTACTGGTTCCCCAAGTTTTATGGGCGCAAGTTGAGCGAATCCATCGGTCTCTGGCATTTTTGGCTGCACACCATCGGCTTCAACCTGACTTTCTTCGGCATGCACATTCTGGGCTTGATGGGCATGCCCCGCCGCATTTACACCTATGCCGGCGGACAGGGCTGGGACGTTTACAATCTGGTCTCTACGATTGGCGCATTCACGATTGCCGTGTCCGTGTTGATTTTCATCGTCAACTGGTTCTGGAGTCTGCGCCACGGTGAAATGACGGGCAATAATCCGTGGGGCGGAGCCACATTGGAATGGTCAACCTCCTCCCCGCCGCCGCCGCACAACTTCGACAAAATCCCCACGGTGGGCGGCCTCAATCCACTTTGGGACACCGGCATTCCTTCTGAAGGCGAGTTGCCGCATGGATAGAATTTTCTGAGGAGATCACTTTCAATGTCAGAGATGGTTGACGAACACGCTCACGATACGATTCACATCCCCGCTCCCAACTTTTGGCCGCTGGTGCTCGGCGCGGGCGTGCTGGTGCTGGCCTTTGGCCTGGTCTTGAAAGAGGTGCGGCTAATCGTCGCCCCCATTGGCTTGCTCGTTTTGGCGGTGGGCATGGGCGGCTGGTTGTTCAGCAACATTTGCGACCGCCTCGACCCGCACGCCTACATCGCCGACACAAAAATGGCGATGTGGATGTTCTTGGGCTCGGAAGTGATGTTCTTCACCGGCTTGATTGCCACCTTTTTGCTTTTGCGCGCCCGCGCTCCCGCCGACGTTGGGCACGTGCTGAACATTCCGGTCACGGCGGTGAATACTTTCATCTTGCTCACTTCGAGCCTCACGGTGGTGTTGGCGCTCGACGCGGCGCAGAAGAATAGGCAGGGCCAACTTAAGCTGTTTCTGTTGGCGACGATTGTTCTTGGCACGGTTTTCGTCAGTGTGCAGGGATACGAGTACACCAAATTGTTTGCCGAAGGGCTGCTGTGGAATGGAGCCAACGCCATTCCGTACGGCACGGCGTTCTTCACGCTCACCGGTTTTCACGGCACGCACGTTGCCATCGGCGTTATTTGGTGTCTGGTCGTGTTGTTCCGCGCGCTTCGAGGCGGTTTCGACGCCAAGAATTTTGGCGGCGTGGAAATTTTCGGCCTGTACTGGCACTTTGTGGACATTGTGTGGATTTTGCTGTTCACGTTGATCTATTTGATGCAGTGAGTTTTTACCGCAGAGTTCGCGGAGAACGCGGAGCGAAGGAAATATGAATCTCTGCGAACTCCGCGCTCTCTGCGGTGAGTAGATTAAGGAGACTGCTGTGGAAAGCGCTCATTCTCGAACAACCTCGCACCCGCGACCGAACTACGTCGGTATTTTCATTTGGTTAATCGCCATCACTGCCGCCGAAGTGGCCATGGGTTACACTCCGCACGATGTCGTGCCAAAGCTCGTCACTTATCCGATCCTGCTGGTGATGGCAATTGTCAAGGCGCTGCTCGTGGCGCTGTATTTCATGCACCTTCGTTACGATAGTCGCTGGTTTACGCTGATCCTGGCCGTGGCCCTGCCGTTGGGCGTGCTGTTCGTGTTGGCGATGGTGTTGGGGTTTGCGCGGCTGGGTGTTTGAGTGTGGGGGTGTGGGGGTATGGGAGCGGGAAGCGACGCCCACACTCCCATACCCCCATACAGTTGACATGTTGTCCTATCTACACCGCATCCACCCTATCGCCTATTGGTCGCTCGGCGTGGCGCTGTTCGGCGTGGCGGCCGATTCGGGGTTTCATTTCTTGCGGCCCGAATGGATTCCGGTTTACGCGCGGTGGCTGGCGAGTCTCTCGGAAGTGGATCAAGATTTTTTTCGTCTGACCTATGAATTGGTCGCCCACTTTTTTGTGGCCTTGGGGCTGACCGGGTTGGTGTCGGCGCTGGTGTACCAGCAGATTCGAAAATGAATTGAGGCATGCACATTTCAAATTCGCCGTCGCACTCGCGCTGGCGTTCGGCCTCGCCGCGCCCGCGCTCGCGCACGGGTTGATCGAAAGGGCCGAGCCGCCCGTGGGCGGGGCGGTGGCCGAAGCGCCCGCGCGGGTCCAAGTGTGGTTCAGCGAGCCGATTGAGCCGCGCTTCAGCGCGCTCGAGGTGTTTCCGGCCGGTTCGGCGACGCGGATCGATCTCGGCGACTCGCGAGTAGAGAGCGGCAATTCGCTCGCCGTCAGTCTGCCGCCCGATCTGCCGCCGGGCGCGTACACGGTTGTTTGGCGCGTGGTGGCGCTGAGCGACGGCCACGAGACGGGCGGGGCGTATTCCTTCGGCGTCGGCGTGCCGGCGGCTTCGGAGCCAACATCGTCGTTGCCGCACTCCCCGCTGGACGATGCCTTTCGCTTTCTGTCGCTGGCGGGGCAGTCGCTCTTTGTGGGCGTGGCCGCCTTCCGCTGGGCGATCCGAGTGAATGACGAGGATCGTTTTCGCCGGGCGTTGTTTTGGATAATGCCCGTTGTGCGCGCCGCGTTCGTCGTCGGATTGATCGGCGCGTTGTACGCACATCTGCGCGATGTGAATGCGCTCGCGCTGGAAGTGTTGGGGACTCAGTGGGGCGTGTTGTGGTTGGCGCGGGCGGTACTGGCCGGGGCCATTGCGATTTGGGCCGGGCCGCTGTTGCGCGGCGGTGACACACGACCGGCATTGGCGGTCGGCGGGCTGCTGCTGTTGACGACTTCGTTCGCCAGCCATAGCGCGGCGAAGTTCGGCCTGGCGGGCGCAGCCTTCGACTGGTTTCATTTGCTGGCCGCCGCCGTTTGGTCGGGCGGGGTGCTGTGCGCGGCCATTGCCGTAGCGCACGGCGAAAGAGAATTCCTGGCGAACTTTTCAAATTTGGCAATAGCGTCGGTCGGCGCGCTGGTCGTCTCGGGCGTTTGGCTGGGCCTCGGGCAAGTAGGCTCGTGGGCCGGGCTTCTGCTCACTGCGTACGGGCGCGTGTTGTTGATCAAGCTCGCGGTGGTGGCGTTGGCGTTCGGGTTGGGGGCGGTGAATG
>CAYYCF010000006.1:21616-28032 GCA_964470235.1 uncultured Anaerolineales bacterium
TTGTTGATCAAGCTCGCGGTGGTGGCGTTGGCGTTCGGGTTGGGGGCGGTGAATGCGGCACAAATAGGACAACATGTCAACAGTGTGGGAGTATGGGAGTGTGGGCGTCGCTTCCCACTCCCATACCCCCGTACTCCCACACTTCCTCGTTCCCACGCGCTGATGAGAATCGAAGTTGTTCTTGGAGTGCTCGTCATTCTCGGCGCGGCGGTGTTGACGAACTTGCCTCCGGCGGTTTCGCAAACGACCGACGGCGCGCCGACTCGGATCGAGTTGAGAAAAACGGCTGGCGATCTGGTGTCGGCGTTGGCGTTGTTTCCGGCGCGCGCGGGCGCAAATACGGTGGAGGCGAAGTTGACGGATGCGGCGGGGAAGCCGGTGGTCTACGCCGAGGCCTCTTTACAATTTCATCCACTCACTGCGAACGCTGTCGTCTCAGAATTGCGACTGAGCGAGATCGGCAACGGGGTGTATTCGGCTTCGGGCGTGAATTTGACGGCCGAGGGGGATTGGGAAGTGTTGCTGGCGGTGAATCCCGCCCGGCCGGCCGGGCGGGAGAACGCGCGCCAGTACGTGAATTTTGATTATTCGATTGGGCCGGACGGCGCGGTGCGCGCCGGAGGTGAATCGCTGCCGGCGTTGGTGCAAGCAGTCGGGTGGTTGAATCGATACGCGGTTGCGTTGGCCGCCGGAGCGTTTTTGGCAAGCGCGGCGGGATGGAGTTGGTTGGCGTGGCGAGGACTGCCGCGCGCGCGTTGGTCGGCGATGTTGTGGTTCGTGCCTGGGCTGTTGATTGCCGGAGCGATCTGGTTGTGGATCGGGTTGAATTTTTGATTGGAGATGGAGGAGTTGCCGTGCAACGAACATTCACTATTCTTGGTGTCGTAGCTTTGTTTGCCGTCGGGGCGTACGCCGTTGCTTTTGGATTCGCGGCGCCGAGTTCGCCGTATGAAATGCCGAAAGATCAAGTGCTGGCGGCGGTGTTGGTGGGCGCGATTGTGGCCGTTGTGGTTTTGACGTTCTTGACCGGCGGCGGGTTGGCCTTTGCCTCCAATTTCATCACCAAGGAATTGACCAAAGAGAAACCAGGCGCGCCCAGCAATCCCCAAGCAGACTCGAGTGTCGCGCCGTACGTGCCGTCCTATTCTTATCAGGCCACTCCGGAAAAAGTCGAAGCCCGGCAATGGTTGATCGGTTCGGTGATCGGCCTGGCGATGCTGGCCGGGATCACGTGGAGCCGGGTCGGTTTTGCGGAACTGGGCGAATGGATCAAAACCGTCGGGCAAACACAGTTGTTGATTGGCGTGGGCAGCGTCGCCGGGATCGCGGTGGCTACGGTGGCTGTCGGCGCGGGGTTGGCGTTCTGGTTCTATCGAACGCAGGAGGAAAAAGACAAAGCCGCCCAGGCCGGGCCGATGTGGCCGGTGGCGCAGATAGCAACGCTCGAGGCCAAGCTTAAGTCGCCGCGCGATCTCATTCCGCAATGGACTTTTATGGACACGGTTTTGATTGCGGCGAATGTTTTGCTGGTGTTGGTGATTCTTGGAATCATCGCCGTGTGGGTGACGCCGGGGATTGTGCAAGTGGTTGCCGTTGACGCCGCCCGCTTCCCGACTGCCGCGCCGGCGGCCGCCTCTGCCGCCGAACCGACCGCCGCGCCCGTTGCCGCCTCCGGGCCGTCCGCGGAATTGCAGAAGGATTTTGCCGCACTGCCGGCGGGCAACGCCGACGCCGGAGAGAATGCCTTTCCGGGCTTGGTATGCGCCTCGTGCCACTCGCTGGCGGTGGATCAAGTGATCGTCGGACCGTCGCTGGCGGGCGTGGGCGCGCGCGCCGCGACTCGCAGACCGGGATATTCGGCCGATCTGTATATCTACGAATCGATCACGCATCCGAGCGCGTACGTTGTCAGCGGTTTCAACGACGGCGTGATGCCGACTAACTTGAAGGACACGCTCACTACGCAACAGATCGCTGATCTGGTGGCATATTTGACGGCGTTGAAGTAATTCGTAAAGGGGAAAATGCTATGACCATATTTATCAAGGCAATTTCTTGAAATCTGTGATGTCTCTTAATCTACCACTTGCTTTCTTGTTCTTCTTGAGATTTTCCAAATCAATCAAGTTGACTTTGACCCCGTCCAGATCGTCCACGATCCGCGCCTGATAACATTCATCAAATTCGACACCTGAGATTGATGTGGTAATTTCAAGTCTCACAGGCGGGACGCCCATACGAATGATTTTGTTTTCGTGTAAAAATAATTCAGCGCTTAGGTCAGGGTGATCAAATCCAAAATTTTTCAAAACAGTAACGATTTTTTGGGCGTTGTCAGGATGAATGGCAATCCATATATCCATATCGCCAGTGGCGCGGATGTAGCCGTGATAGCTGACCGCATATCCCCCGATCAGTAGGTAGCGAACATCATGTTCTTTCAGCAATTTCAAGAACTCTTTGAAGTCTGGTGGTAGTCGGATCATAGCCATAGAAAATTTGCCTCAAAGTTTCCAATGCGTCCAGCCGCTCGTAAGGGGTTTTGGAAAGCCAGTATTCCACCTCGTCGCTGTCGGCTTCTTCCAATGACACGACTGAGAAGGCGGATTTGTCCATTTTTGGGAAGATATTTGTGTTCATGGATTAAGTATAGCATAAGCACAGAACAAAATTTGGCGCAGGTCTCAGACCTGCGCCAAATTTTTCTTATATCAACATTCGAAGAGCAGAATGTAGTAGACTATACGCAATGGATGCCAATTTGGTGAGCCAATACGACGCTGTCCGCAAGGGGTGCGGGGTGATCGTTCAATCCGCCCGGGCGCGGATTTGGTCTGATGGCCGCGACCGGATTGATTTGATCCACCGCATGTCCACCAACGATCTGCGGGAGATGGTGGTGAACGAAGGCCGGGCGACGGTGTTGACGACGGCCATCGGGCGGATGGTGGATCGGTTGATCGTAATCCACCTGGGCGAGCGGGCGTTGTTGTTGGGCGGCGCGGGCGCGTCGGCAAGAATCCGGCGCTGGTTGTCGGGATACATTTTCTTTCAAGATCAGATCAAGTTGAGCGACGCCACGGACGAATTGGGACAATTCGACCTGTTCGGGCCGCGCGCCGAAGCGGCAGCCGAGGCGTTGATACCCGGCGCGAGCGGCCTCAACCCCTACAATGTTTTGCAACGAGATGGGTTGATTGTTGGCAGAGGCGATGCTTTGGCCGGAAGCAGTTTTTTTGTAGTGGCGGCGAAAGAGCAGATGACGGGCCACTGGCAGAGTGCGGTGGCGGCCGGCGCGGTCGAGGCGGATCGGGCGGTGTACAACGTCCTGCGAATCGAGTCCGGTTTGCCGGAGAACGATCACGAGATCGGCGAAGGGTTCATTCCACTTGAAGCCGGATTGTGGAATGACGTCAGTTTCACAAAGGGTTGTTACATCGGGCAAGAGATCATCGCCAGGATGGAGAGCCGGGGAAAGCTGGCGAGGCAGTTGACGGGCGTGCGCGCCGCGGGGCCGTTGTCGGCGGGGGCGGAGTTTTCGGACGGGGTGATCACCAGCGCCGCCGAGTCGCCGCGCCTGGGGTGGATCGGTCTGGCTTTCGTCAAGATGGCGCGCGCCGCGGCCGGAACGGAAATCGAGATCGATCAAACGAAGGCGATTATCACCGCACTACCTTTTGAGGCACAATAGAGTCGTGGCAAAGCAAATTCTTGTCGTTGACGATGATCCGCAGACTGTGCAGATGATCGGCTACATTTTGCGGAAGCAAGATTATGAGGTGGCCGAGGCGCTTTCGGGCGCAGAGGCTCTCGAGGCTGTGGCGCGCCGGCGGCCCGATTTGATGCTGCTGGATTTGATGATGCCGGACATGGACGGCATTGAAGTGTGCCGCCGCGTGCGCGCCGACCCCAAGCTGGCGCAAATGCCGGTGGTGGTGCTCACCGCAAAAACGCACCCGGCCGACCGCGCGCAGGGTTGGCAAGCCGGCGCGGACGATTACATCACCAAGCCGATTGACCCGACCGATCTGATCAACAGAATACGGCTGGCCTTGCAACGCCCTGGCAGCGATCAACGGCACGGCGATCTGCTGACGGAGATCGCGCACGGGGTAGTGATGACGCTGAACGCGATTCTGGCCTGGGTTTTGGTGGTGAGCGAAGACGGCCGCACTTTGAAGTCGGCGGCCACGGCGGCGATGGCCGGCGAAGATATGACGCGATTGTTTCTGCGGGCGATCAAAGGCGGCCCTGGCGACATCGCCTTTCCATTGGCGAAGCAGATCAGCCCGTTGTGCGAAGTGGCCCTGACCGATAGGGCGTTGTTGGATCAGACCGCCGCCGCGCTCGGGCAGATGCCGGGCGGCGACTTGCTGGCGCGCGGGATGGAAACGGTGAGCGCGCGGACGGCCAGTGTTCTGCCTTTGATTGCGCGCGGCAACACGGTGGGCGTTCTGATGGTGGCGCGCCTGGCCGACATGCGTTTGGAGGCGGTTGACCCGCGCCTGATGGATGTGTTCGCCAGTCAGGCGGCGATGGCCGTCGAAAACGTGCGGTTGATCCGCAAGCTGGAGCAACAAGAGCAAGAGACGCGGCGCGAAAAATCTTTTCACCAGACTCTGGTCAACACGATGGGCGACGGCCTGCTGATGCTCGACCGCAATTTCGGCATCAGCTTCGTCAACCGCCGGCTGTGCCGCATGTTGGGGTACGAAGAGGCCGAGCTGGTTGGACGCCCGCTGAGCAATTTGATCCACGAAGGGGATCGGTCGTCGGCGGAGACCTGGCTGAATCGAGGCGGCGGCACGAGTTCGTTTGAAAAGCGGCTGGTGCGCAAGGACGGCAGTTGGCTCTCGGTGCTGGCCGTGCACGTGCCGAGCAGTCAAACCGATTTCGGCGACGTGATTGTGGTCACCGATCTCACCGAGCAGAAAACGCGCGAGACGGCCTTGATGCGGCGCACGCGCGAGTTAACGGCCATCAACACGGCCGGGCGCACGATGGCGGCGTCCATTGATTTCGATTCCATTTTGCAGACCATTCTCGAAGAGACGGTGCGCGTGCTGGGCGCGCGCGGCGGCTCTATCTTGCTAATCGACGAGGCCAACGCGGCGCTGATTTTCAGGGCGGTGGTGGGGCCGCGTTCGGAAGGGCTGCTGGGGTTGAAACTTCCCTTCGGGCAGGGCGTGATCGGCTGGGTGGCGAAGACGGGGCAACCGGCGCTGGTGGACGACGTGCGGAAAGACGGGCGTTTCTATCGCGGCATTGATCAAACCACCGGCTTGACGACGACCAACATCGTCGCCGTGCCGCTGCTCATTAAGCGGAACGTCATCGGCGTGCTGGAAATGGTGAACAAGGTCGAAGGCCAGTTCGACGAAGAGGATCTGAGCGTGACGGAAACGTTGGCGCAGTGGGCGGCAGTGGCTATCGAGAATGCGCAACTGGTGCACGATCTCCGGGCGCGAGCGCTGGAATTGGAAAAAGCTTACGCCGAATTGACGGAAGCGGATAAGATAAAGGACGAGTTGATTCAAAACGTCTCTCACGAACTGCGCACGCCGCTGACGTTCATTCTCGGTTACGTAGAATTGCTGGCCGCGGGCGACCTGGGTCCGTTGACCGAGGCGCACGTCAACGCGCTCAACATTGTAAAACGCAAGTGCATGGCCCTCACCAGGGTGGTCAACGATATTGTGGCTCTGCGGCGGCTGGAAGTGGCCGGATTGGATCGGCGGCCGGTGTCGTTGAACGGGTTGATCGCTCAGGCGGCGGAAGCGGCGCGCATCACTGCAGAAAAATCGGTGCAATCGGTGGTGGCGGAATTGCCTCCTCGTGATGTGGTGGCTTCTATTGACGAGGAACGGGTGGGGCAGGTGTTGGATAACCTGCTAAATAACGCGATCAAATTCAGCCCGAGCACGGGACGGATTCTTTTGCGGCTTCAAGACTTGGAGGGCGACATACGGGTCGAGGTTGAGGATCAGGGCATTGGCATTTCGCCGGACAAGGTGGAGCGCATCTTCGAGCGGTTTTATCAGGTGGACGGCAGTTCGACGCGCCGCTATGGCGGGGTGGGGCTGGGTTTGGCGATCTGCAAAGAAATTGTGGACGCTCATGGCGGCAAGATTTGGGCCGAGAGCGCGCCGGGACGGGGCAGTCGTTTCATCTTCACACTGCCGAAGACTGCAACCGAAATATCATCGTAGCCAGATTCTATCAAGTGGGAGTCAGCCACTCCCATACCCCCACACATATTTACACGAGCTGTTCGGCGTAGGCAAACAACGCGGCTTGGCCGCCGGTGTGCCAGAAGAGCACGCGCTCGTCTTTGCCGATGAGACCTTGGCGGATCAGATCAATCATGCCGCCAAAGGCTTTGCCGGTGTAAACCGGATCGACGAGCAGACCCTCTA
>CAYYCF010000007.1:0-2209 GCA_964470235.1 uncultured Anaerolineales bacterium
GAGTAAATACATGAATCGAGTGCAGTCCAAAGAATGGCTGTGGGTCATCATCTTCTCTGCGCTGGTGATGGCATTGACGTGCGCCCCGTATATCGTGGGCGCGTCCCATTCCGGCGGCGATTGGCGCTTCTCCGGGTTTGTGTTCGGCGTGGAGGACGGCAACTCGTATCTGGCAAAAATGCAGTTGGGGGCGCACGGCCAATGGCTGTTCCAGTTATCCTACGCCGCCGAGGATCACCCGAAATCGCTCACGTTCCCTTTGCACATCTTGCTCGGCAAACTTGCGGGCTGGATCGTCGGAACGGCCGACCCCCTTCGGTTGCACACGGCGCTGGTTGTCACCTTTCACGCGGCTCGGGTGATATTCGGGTTTGGGCTGCTGCTGGCTTCTTATCGCTTCCTGGCCGAAATGCTCCCGTTCGTGCGGCAGAGGCGGTTCGGGCTGATTCTGGTGGCGCTGGGAGGCGGCCTGGGCTGGCTGTCGGTGTTGCTGCGCCTGCCGGGGACGCCGCTGGAATTCTATTCACCGGAGGCATTCACGTTTCTCGATCTATACGGCTTGCCGCATCTCGCGGCGGCGCGCATGATGTTCTTGCTCGGCCTGCTGTGGTACTTGCAGGCAGTGAGAGGCCGCTGGCCCTTGATGTTTGCCGCGGGGGCGGCGTGGTTCGTGATGACGCTCCTCCAACCGTTGTACATGCTCATCATCTTTGTGGTGTTAGGCATGCACGTTGCCGTGCTGGCCGTGCTTTCATTGCAACAACGAGAAGGGGAGTTGACGCGGGGCGTGGACTTGGGGGCAGCGGCCGTGCGCGCGCTGTGGATGTCGGCCGTGGCCGGAGCGGGCGGCCTGCCGCTGGTGTTGTACACGTTCCTGTTGTTCACCGTCGATCCCGTTTATCAAACGTGGAGCGCGCAAAATATCATCCTCTCGCCTGCGCCCTGGCATTACATTTTTGCCTGGGGGTTGCTTGTCGCGGCGGGGTTGTTTGGATTGAAGTCGCTCTATCGCCGCAACATTCTGGCCTGGGCGTTAGTAGTGGCTTGGCTCCTGATCTTGCCCGTGCTGTTGTATATCCCCTACAACTTGCAGCGGCGTTTCGCCGAAGCCGCTCAACTGCCGTTGGTCGCGCTCGCCGTATTGGGTCTGACTATCGGCATATTCAAGATTGGCCGCTGGAAATTTGGGCGGCGCGTGCGAAGGGTTGCGGTGGTGGCCCTGGCCGCGCTGACACTGCCTGCCACCGTTCTCCTGCTGGCGGGCGGACTCGCCGCCGCGTCGTCGCCGTCGGAGCCGGTGTATCAAACGCGCGATCAAGCTGCGGCTTATGCTTTTCTGGCGCGCAGTCTGCCGCCGCGAGCGTTGGTGTTGTCGTCCTACGAATTCGGCAACGCCGTGCCGGCCTACGGATACCTCGTGGCCTACATCGGCCACGGCCCTGAAACGCCCAATCTCGACTACAAGCGCGACACGGTTAAAGACTTTTACAGTAATGCCACGGCGAATTCGGATCGCTTCAATTCGTACTCGTATCTCAATTCGCCTTACGTCGTGATCGGCCCGCACGAACAGGGCATCGGGCGTTTCGATCCCTCCGACCCGCACCAGGCAAATTATTTGGTGAGGATTTTTCAAGCGGGCGAGTATTCCGTGTGGTCATTGAAAACGTCAAAGTAAAACTACAAACTACAAACTCCAAACGCGAAGCCCTTTGCTATCAGCGATATGCCATCAGCGATAACCCATCAGCCATATGCTATCCGCCATCAGCCATAAGCGATATGCCATCAGCCATACGCCGGAGATCATCGTCGCTCTCGCGCCTATCGTCGTTTTTTGGCGGCTGGCGGTGGGAGGGCAAGTGTTGTATTGGGGACTGCCTTCACTGCAGTTCGTGCCGTGGCGCGCGCTGGTGAACGTCGCCCTCCGCGCCGGGCATTTGCCTTTGTGGACGCCGCTGTTGGGCATGGGCGCGCCGCTGATGGCGAATCACCAATCGGCAGTTTTTTATCCTCCCAATTGGCTGTCGCTCGTCATTCCACCCGAATACGCCATCAGCCTCTTGGCCGTTCTGCATCTTTCGTTTGCCGGCGTGGGCATGGTTCGCCTGGCGCGGCGAATGGGTTTGAATGATTTCGGCGCAGCGGTTGCCGGATTGTGTTTCGGACTCTCCGGCTATCTCGCCGGCCGGCTGTGGTTCATCACGAT
>CAYYCF010000007.1:2309-13875 GCA_964470235.1 uncultured Anaerolineales bacterium
GCCGGCCACGCCCAGAGTTCGTTTTACACCCTGCTGATCGCGAGCGCCTGGGTCGTTTGGTGGTCATGGAAGCGCGAGACACTTCGCGCCTTGAGCCAATTTGGCCTGGCCGTCCTATTTGCCCTCTGCCTCACCGCCGTCCAACTCATCCCCACCATCGAGCTTCTGCGCGAGTCGCCGCGCGCCGCCGCCGCCGAAATTGAGTTTGCGACAACATATTCTCTGTGGCCGTGGCGGCTGATCACGCTCGCCGCGCCCAATTTCTTCGGCCACCCCGCCGATCACAACTATTGGGGCTATGCCTCCTATTGGGAAGACAACGCGTATCTGGGAGTGTTGCCGCTGTTGTTCGCGGGATATGCTGTGCTTACCTATTTTTTTTACCACAGAGAACATGGGGAGCACAGAGAAGATAAAAACAAAGACTCCGTGTTCTCTGTGAACTCCGTGGTGAAATTTCTTGCTGTATTGGCCGTGGTCTCGACGTTCCTCGCCCTCGGCAAGAACACCCCCGTCTTTCCATTCCTCTACCGCTACGTTCCCGGCTTCGATCTGTTTCAGGCTCCGGCGCGGATGTTGATCGGGTTCACGTTTGCCGTCAGCTTGTTGGCCGGTATTGGCGCGGAAGCCTGGCGAGCCTCGGCGCGCAAACGGTATTGGGCGCGCCTGGGCATCGCGGGGAGCGGGGCGGCGTTGGTAGCTGGCATTGTGGGCGCATTGACCATTGAAAACCCTCGCGCCGTGACCTTCGCCACCGGGCTGGCAAGCGCGGCGGCGTTTGGCGTTGGCATGTTCACTCTCATCTTAACTCAACCTGACACGCCGACCCGCTGGCGCTGGCTGGCTCTCGCGTTCATCACCGTCGATCTCGGCCTCGCCGCCGCGCGCCTCAACCCGACCGCGTCCGCCGATCTGTATCACTTGCGCCCGGCCTTCACGCTATCCGCCGGGCGCGCCTATACGTACGCCGATGACGAATATCGGATCAAGTTTCGCGAATTCTTCCGCTTCAACTCGTTCGACGCTCTCGACGCGCAGTCGCTTCGCGATTCGCTTCTGCCTAATTTGCCAGTTCTCGACGACACGCCATCGGCCAACAACTTCGACCCGTTGTTGTCGGCGCGCTACGTCGAATACGTCAAAGCGATGGAGAGCCATCCGCGCTTGCTCGATCTGGCCGATGTGCGCGCCATAGTGAAGCCAATGGGGATCGTGGCCGCGCGCGATTCAGATACGGCCCGTGTTCGGGTGGTGTACAACGCTCGCACAGTGGAAAACGCCGCTGCCGCCCTCGCCGCCATTACCGATCCTGATTTCGATCCCGATTCAGAAGTGATTCTTGAAAACATCCCTCCCGCCGTCGTAGGAGCGGATTCTATCCGCGATCTTGAGAACATCCCTCCCGCCGTCGTGGGAGCGGATTTCATCCGCGACCCCGCCAACCGAATCGCACTCACCGTCACCCTCGACCGCGACGGCTACGTCGTCGTCTCCGACACGTATTACCCAGGCTGGCGCGTTTACGTGGACGGCGAACCGCGTCCGCTGCTGCGCGCCGACCATCTCTTCCGCGCGGTGGCCGTTCCTGCCGGAACACACGAGATCACGTTTGAATACGCGCCGCTCTCGGTGACGGTGGGGTTGGCGATCAGCGCGACAGCGGTTTTGATTTGGATCGGGCTGTTTGTTTATCACCGCAGAGCGCGCAGAGAACGCTGAGAAAAATGATAATAACCTCTCTGCGCTCTCCGCGTTCTCGGCGGTAAAAAATCATATGAAAGCCCTCCTCAGACCATGGATTGTCGTCTTGCTTGCTCACCTCGTCTACGTCGGCGCGGTGCTGGCCAAGAATGGCGGCGACCCGATGAGTCTAGTGAAGGTCGGGGACACGGTTTGCACGGGCTACGACGGCCAATTCACTTACTTCATCGCGCTCGATCCTGCTCCCGCCGTCGCTGCGTCGCACCTCGATGTTCCGGCCTATCGCTATCAGCGAATCCTTCTGCCATTGCTTGCTCGCTTGTTGGCCTTTGGGAGGCCCAATCTGATCCCGTGGACAATTCTGTTGATCAACCTCGCCGCGCAGACCATGGGCACGGCGGTCGTCGCCCTGCTCTTGCGGGATTTGAAAGTGAGTCAATGGATTGCGCTGGTGTACGGGTTGTGGCCGGGGTTAATGGTGTCGGTGCGGACGGAGATCGCCGAGCCGTTGTCGTACGGATTGATCGCCGCCGCCTATTTGGCCGACCGGCGAGAGCGCGTTTGGCCGTCTGCACTCCTGTTTGGCCTGGGGACATTTGCGAAAGAAACGGCGCTCTTGTTCGTGGCGGCGCAATTGGCCGGTTCGATTTTCAACCTGGAGTTTCGCCGCCTGCCTCCGCTCATCGCCCTCGTCGTTCTTCCTTTTGCGCTCTGGCAGTTTTTGTTGTGGCGCACCTTTGGCGCACTCGGTCTCGGTTCGGGGGGTTGTTTGGGCACGCCGTTCGAAATCATTCCGTTCATGGGCGTGTGGCGCATTGCCATGATCAGCCTGCCGGCCTTCTTTCTCTTTTCTCTTTTTCTCTTTCCGTGGTTCATCTTTCCGTCTGTGTGGGGAATCGTCGCCTCGGCGGGCGAGGTTCTCCGCCGCAACCGGCACCCGTACGTATGGGCGCTGGGCGCGAATGCCGCCCTCATTCCCTTCACGCCGTTCTCCACCTTTCGCGAGCCGGTCGCCATGTTGCGGTTCGGCACCGGATTGGTGCTGGCCACGATTTTGTTTGGCGGTCTGGTAAAATCACGGCGCGTTCTCAACTACTCTTGGCTGTGGTTGGCTATGATTGTTTTCCTGATCAAAGATTAGTCAACGGATGAAACGGATGCAACGGATTTTTTGAATCATCAGTTCAATCCGTTCCATCCGCTGACGAAAAAAAGTGCAAACCTACATCATCGTTCCCACGTACAACGAATCCGAGAACTTGCCCGCGTTGTTGAATGAAATACTCGCGTTGCCGGTGGACGTGGCCGTGATTAACGTGGACGACGGCTCGCCCGACGGCACGGGCGCGATTGCCGACGAGTGGGCGGCGGCGCACCCCGGAAAATTGATCGCCGTTCATCGTTCCGGCAAACTGGGACTCGGCACGGCCTACGTGGCCGGGTTCCGTCGCGCCTTTGAATTGGGCGCGAACCGGGTGATCACGATGGACGCCGACTTCTCGCACAATCCGCGCTACATTTCGGCGATGATCGCCAAGAGCGAGAACGCCGACGTGGTGATCGGTTCGCGTTACGTGCCGGGCGGCGACATGCTGTATTGCCCCTGGTATCGCAAAACGCTGAGCGGCGGCGCGAACTTCATCGCCCGCACCGCGCTCGGTTTGCGGGCGCGCGACACCACGGCCGGCTTTCGCCTCTATCGGCGCGAAGTGCTGGAGTCGATCAACTTCGACAGCATTTTCTCGTCCGGCTACTCGTTTCTGATTGAAATGCTGTATCTGGTTCAGCGCCAAGGCTGGCGCGTGGCCGAAGTGCCGATCATCTACGAAGACCGCACGCAGGGGCAGACGAAAATTTCGCGCTCCGAAATTTATCGCGCGCTGTACACGGTGGCCAGGCTGGCGTTCAGAAGGTTTGTGCGGAAGAAGTGACGTGCGGCAGTTTCATCGAAGCAACCGCCGCCGCCGTCACCCCGATCAACGTTAGCGTAAACAGCGTCGGATACGAACTGTAATCCAATATCCAACCGCCGAGGATGGGCGCGACGACGAGCAGGCCGCTCACGGTGTTGGTCAGGCCGACGTAAATCGGCCGGCTGCCCGGCGGCGCCAAATCGAGCACGTAGTTGAAGTAGCCGAGCATCATGGACCCGTCCACCATGCCGATGATCAAATAACAGATCACGTAGACCCACGCGAACGCGGGCGAAGCGCCTATGGCCGTGAGCGTCAGCCCCAACAGCGGCGGCGCGAGCGACAGCCATGACGTGATTTGAATCACGCGGAAACTTCCCTGCCGCGCCGCCACGCGCCCCAACGTCAACCCGGCCAGCGTCAACCCAATCGAACTGATGGCGGCGAAACTGCCGATAATCTGCGGGCCGAGTCTCGCCTCTTGCGTGGCGTGCAAAATATAAAACGGCGTGGCCAGCCCGCTCAACCCGGCCAACAACCGCACCGAGATCAGCCGCCCAAAATTCGGATCGTTGCGCCATACTTCGGCAAACTTTGGCAAGTAATCCCGGAGCGAGGCGGCCAGCGGCTGTTCCGGCACGGCTTCCGGAATTTCGACGGTGATCAGGATCGCCAGGAACGACAAAAAGAAGCACACGCCGGCCAACGCGAAGACCGCGGCGTAATTGAGCGGATACGGCGGGCCGCCTTTCGACAACAACTGCCCGACGATCCAGCCCGCGCCGATCGCTAGTGTGCCGTTCACCACTTGCCCCGCGCCGATCAGTTTCCCGCGCGCGCGCGAATCCATCGCCTTGCCGAACAGGTCGAACCAGGCAATAGCCACGAAGGCATCCCATCCGGCGAACCAGGCCAGATTGAGCAAAAAGAGAACCAGCACCAACAACGGCCACTGCACTACGCCTTTAAACAACAGCAACGCGGCGAACAACCAAAAGACCGGGCGGCCAATGACCGATCCCCAAACCATATAGCCGTACTTCTTCGGCTTGTTCGTTAAATAGTTGGCGGCGAACAATTGCGGCAGCAGCCAGGCGCCCAACCACACCGCGCTGGCCGATCCGATCAGCGCTTTCGACGTGGTAAGCGTGGCCATGAACGCCGGAAGCACCGTGCCGGTTTGCGCGAAGGTCAGCCCCAGCCCGAAAAAAACGTAATCGAGAAAGAACGCCCACCAGTTGCGAGTCGAAGCGGGTTTAGACATGAGCGCGATTATAATGCACTCGTGCCTCTCTTCTCCTCTCGCTTCAGCCGCGATCTCACGCCCAACCGTTTGCTGGCCGCCCTCGACGCCAAAAAATCCGCCGGAGTGAACGTCCTTGATCTGACCGAATCGAATCCGACACGCGCCGGCTTCACTTATGACGAAGCCGGAATACTGCGCGCGCTGGCCCAACCCGAAGCGATGCGCTATCAACCGACTCCGCGCGGCCTGCGCTCGGCGCGGCAGGCCGTTGCCGATTACTACCGGAGTCGCGGCCCGCGCATTAACCCGGATTCGATCTTCCTCACGGCCAGCACAAGCGAGTCGTATGCCTACCTTTTCAAACTGCTCGCCGACCCCGGCGACGAGATTCTTCTGCCTCAGCCGAGCTATCCCCTATTCGATTTTTTGACCGAACTGGAATCGGCGCGGCCCATCCGATATGAGCTGGCTTACGACGAACGCGAAGGATGGCGCATTGACTTCGCCTCCCTCCGCGCCGCCATTTGTGATAAGACCGCCGCCATTGTCGTCGTCAACCCCAACAACCCCACCGGCTCCTATCTCAAAACGGACGAACTCGCCAAGCTCAACCGGTTGTGCGTTGAACGTGATCTGGCCTTGATTGTTGACGAGGTGTTTTGGGATTACGCCAGTAGCCGCCCTGATAGTGGGGCCGACTTTCCAGCCCGCCCGGCCTTGCGGGCCGGAGCGCCCGTAACCACAGTCGCCACCGCTGTCGGCAACGACGACGCCCTCACCTTTGTAGTCAGCGGCCTGTCGAAGATCGTCGGCTTGCCACAAGTGAAGTTGAGTTGGATTCAAGTGAACGGTCCGGTGGCGCTGGCGGCGCAAGCGCAAAGCCGTCTCGAGTTTATCGCCGACACCTATCTCTCGGTGGCGACGACCGTTCAGCACGCGGCGGCGACGTTGCTGGCGGGCCGCGCCGTAATCCAAAGTCAAATTGCCGCTCGCGTCGAAGACAACTTCAGTTACTTGCGAGCGCAATGCGCGGACTCGGGTCGCTGCCGGGCGTTGATCAGAGAAGGCGGGTGGTATGCGGTGCTTGAAATACCTTACGCAACATCTGACGACGACGCGGCGTATCAACTGCTTGAGCGTGACGACGTGTTCACTCATCCCGGCTATTTTTTTGACTTTGATCGGCACAACGTCCTCGTCGTCAGTCTGCTCACGCCGACAGCGGTTTTTGCAGAGGGCATCTCGCGGATGATGAAGCGGTTGGGGACGTGATATATTAGGCGCATGTTGTTATTCTCCGTCTTCATCGCTGGCATGACGACTCTCGCCGTGGAACTCGCCGCGTCGCGCTTGCTCGGCAACGTCTTCGGCACCAGCAATCTCGTCTGGGCCAACATCATCGGCCTCATCCTGCTCTATCTCACTGCCGGATATTTCGTCGGTGGGCGCTGGGCGGATCGCTCACCGCGCGCGCGCACGTTCTATCAACTGTTGTGCTGGGCGGCTTTCACGGTGGGATTAATTCCAACGGCGGCGCGGCCGATATTGCTGTGGGCCGCGGAGGGCGTGGCGACGTTGAACGCGCCTGTGGCGGGCGGGTCGTTCATTGCCACTCTCCTTCTCTTCATTGTGCCGATCACGCTGCTGGGGTGCGTGTCGCCGTTTGCGATTCGACTCTCGGCCAAGGACGTGAGCGGAGTAGGGGGATCGGCGGGGCGCATTTACGGCATTTCGACGCTCGGATCGCTCGTCGGCACGTTCCTGCCGGTGTTGGTGCTTATTCCTTCCATCGGCACGGCGCGCACGTACGTGTTTTTTGCATTGTTGCTCTTGCTCGTCGCGCTCGTCGGCCTGTGGCGCGCCGACCGCAAGCGCGCGCTCCTGTACGCTTGGATGCCGCTGATCTTGATCGTGCTGGCGTTGGCGCAAGCCCGTGGGCCGATCAAGCCGCCGCCCGCCGGATGGCAATTGAAATATGAAACGGAATCGGCCTACAACTTTATTCAAGTCGTCGAGCGCGACAACACTCGCTATTTGCTCCTCAACGAAGGTCAGGGGTTGCACTCCGTTTACAATCCGGCGCGGTTGGCGACGGGCGGCACGTGGGACTATTTTTTGGTCGCGCCGTTCTTCAACGCGCCGCCGTTCGTTCCCGCCGACGTGGGCAGCCTCGGCTTGGTCGGGTTGGCGGCTGGCACGATCTCGAAACAATACACGGCGGTCTACGGCGCGATCCCGATTGACGGCTTTGAGATTGACCCGGCCATTGTGCAAGTAGGGCGTGAATACTTTGCGATGAACGAGCCGAATGTGAATGTCGTGGTGGAAGATGGCCGCTGGGCATTGGCGCACAGTGCGAACAGTTACGACGTGATCGGCGTGGACGCTTATCGTTTGCCGTACATCCCGCCGCAGTTGACGACGGTGGAATTTTTTCAGACTGCGCGGGCGCATCTCACGGAGGGCGGGGCATTGGCGATCAACGTGGGGCGAACGCCGAGCGACCGCCGGTTGATCGAAGCGATGGCGGCCACGCTCAGCGCCGTGTTCCCGTCCGTTTACGTGATGGATGTGCCGGACACGTTCAACAGCATCCTCGTCGCCACCGTTCAACCGACGGCGGCCGCCAACCTCGCCGCGAACCTGGCCGCGCTCCCGCCCGCCGCTCATCCGCTTTTGCGAGACGCGCTTCAACGCGGCCTTGAGTCGCTTCAGCCCACCGTGTTATCCGATATCGTCTTCACCGACGACGTGGCCCCGGTGGAACAGTTGACGAACTCGATTGTGATCAATTTTGTGTTAGGCCAAGGCTTGGAATATTTGAAGTGACACGTGATGCGTGACTCGTGATGCGTGACGTTTCACGTATCACGAGTCACGCGTCACACATCAGGAAATCATCATGCCTAACTGGTTATCGAACACCCTCCGTTTCACCCTCGCCGCCGCATTGCCCGTGTGCCTGGTGCTGACTAACGTGCGGCTTATGATGTCAACCGCCTTCGTCAACTTGGAATACAACGTGCCAGGCTTCCCCGCCGACCCGTACGGGTTCACGAAAGAAGATCGACTCCAGTATTCGGCGATTGCTGTGGCCTATCTGTTGAATGACGCCGGAATTGAATTTCTGGCCGACTTGACTCTGCCGCCGGAAAAAGTTGTGAACCCGGACATTGGGGATCGGATGTATAACGACCGCGAACTGAAACACATGCTCGACGTGAAAAACGTCGTGCGCGGCGTGCTGGCGGTGTGGGTGGTTTCTATCGTGCTGACGCTTGGCTCGGCGACGGCGCTGGCGTGGAGGCCGGAGACTCGTCCGCTGTTGCGGAGCGGCCTGCTCATCGGCGCGGGGATCACGGCGGGGTTACTGCTGTTGCTCGTGCTTTACGTCCTCGTCGGCTTCAGCACATTCTTCGTGCAATTCCACCGCGTGTTTTTCGAGGGCGACACCTGGCTGTTCAACTGGTACGACACACTGATCCGGCTCTTCCCGGCCAGGTTTTGGCAGGATGCGTTTTTTTGGATCGGCGGCGGGGCGTTGCTGGAAGGGTTGATAGTCGGCGCGGCGGCGTGGCGGGGGTTGAAGGGTTAGAGGCCCTAGTGTACACGCAAAATGTGTCAGCCGCGCCCTGAACGGAGCGGCGCGCCCCTTCGACTTCGTGCGGAACTACACCGCACTCCGCTCAGGGTGCTTGCGCCGCGCAGTTGAAGGGGCGGCGGACTGCCTGACAACCTTTGCGTGCACACGAGTCCCTAAGCTTTCAGCGCTGCCCGCACTTGCGCCAGGTGATCTTCGGCGTGGGCGACGATGAGGAGTTCGACGACGTCGGCTACCGTCATTTCGCCGCGGCTGTGATGAATGCCTTTCTTGCCGCGCTCGGCCGTGGACATTTGACGGATAGCGTTTGTTGCCGCTTGAATTTCGTCGTTCAGCAGGCGCAGTAATTCGTCCGGGCTCCCCATCGCGCCGCGTTCGACTCCGGTGAGGCGCTCAGGCGCGTCGAGTGTCCGCCCGAAACGGGGCGGTTCTGCGTTTGCGGCGATCAGCGCCCGGCAGTGGCTCAGCCAATAGGGGATCATTTCCGCCAGATGCCCCACAGTCTGCATGGCCGACCACTCATTTTCGCTGGGGGCAGTGCACAAACGCCGGGTAACGTCGGGCTGGCGCAGCAACGCCCCCAATTCCTCGTTCATCTTCTCGAGCCGCCGGGCTTGGGCCTCGCCGGGATTTTGCTCGGTGCCTGTTGTCATGATTGACCTCCCGGGCGGCTACTTCGCCGCCTTCCATTCGCTGTAGACTCTCTGCATCTGTTCCGTGTGTTCGGGAATGTGCCGTTCGTACACGTTCAGCCAGTCGTCGAAGGTCATCATCCCGTTTTCGGAATGGTTAACGGTGTGGGCCGCCACCGAGTCGGGTTGAGATTTGATCAGGTTGTAGCTGGCGCGCCGGAGCCACTTGAACAACTCCGTCGCGTCGTCGGCGCTCTGCTCTTGATAGTTCAGGGCCGCGCACCAGCCGCTCTCGTCGTAGCCCAGCACCACACTGCCCGGCTCGGCAATGAGCCGCCGGCAGCGCACGAAGCTGTTGGCTTCGCTGTCGGCGATATGCACCAGAATTTCGTGAATGCTCCAGCCGTCTTTCGGCTTGAACGCCCACATTTCTTTTGGAAAATGTTTGAGGGCTTCGACCAGCGTGTCATACGCTTTGCCGTAGGATTCGATTTTCTGTTTGCGTTCTGAGGGGGTCATAAAATCATCTCACGTTTCACGTCACTTGAATCTCAATCCTCTTATTGATCTTCCCCTTGCTTTTGTAATCCACCACTTTGATCTGCCCGACTTCGGAGGTGTTGGCGACGTGCGTGCCGCCGTCGGCCTGCAGGTCGAGTCCGACGATCTCCACCGTCCGCACTTCGGCGATGCCCTCGGGGAGCAAATTGATTTTGGTGCGAATGAGATCGGGGATGGCAAACGCTTCGGCGCGCGGCAGGATTTTGACCCGAGTCGGGCGGGCGGCGGCCACTTCCACATTCACTTTCGCTTCAATCTCTTTCACCAATTCCAGCCGCATGGTTTCAAATTCAAAGTCCATCCGTCCCTTCAACGGCTCCATGTTGCCGCCGGTCACGCTCGCACCGTAATCGCGGAAGATCACGCCGCATAGAATGTGCATGGCTGTGTGCGTGCGCATCAGCCGGTAGCGGCGATCCCAATCGATCGCGCCGCGCAGGGGCGTCCCGACGGGGGGCGGCTCGCCCGCCACCTCGTGCCAGATGTCCGCGCCGCTCCCTTCGGCAGACTCAGGGCGAGCTTTTCGCACTTTAGTAACCGTCCACGCCTGGCCGCCGGCGATCAATGTTCCTACGTCGTAGGGCTGGCCGCCGCCGCCGGGGTAAAAGGCCGTGCGGTCGAGGGCGACCGCGCCGCCATCCACGGCAGTCACCATCGCATCAAATTCCTTCAGGTAGGCGTCGGTGTGATAAAGAGGATCAGCCATATTAGCGGGCTTTCGCCAGTTTGTCGTAAAGCGCGTAGAGATTCCGTTCGTGCAACCTCGCCGCCAACCCGGTGAGGACGATGCGATTCTTGCCGCACGACTCGATGTCAATCTGCGGCAGACCCTCGCGCGGTCGCCGCTTTTCGATGTGCCGCGTAACTTTTTTTCGGACGTTGTCTAAATACCGTAGGTTGGAGCGAACGGCGTCGTCAATTTCGCCGCGAAGAATTAACTCGCCGTGCCCCTGCACGATATTCTCCAACCCCATCGGCGGAATGATACGCAGTGAGCGTTCGATGTCGTCGATATCGCCGTCCACAAAATAGGGCAGGGGCATCATCGTGTCGGCGGCGAACAAAATGCGATCCTCTTTGACCAGCACGGTGATCGAATCGTGACTGTGGCCGGGGGAATGAGTGAGGGTAAGCGTCTTCTTGCCCAGATGCAAATCCAACGTCCCGCGCGTCAACAGAATATTCGGCAACACGACTTCAACCCTGTCCAGTTCGGGCGTGTCACCTTTGGCTTGCGCCAGACCTTTGCGGCCAACGGTATCCAGCAGATCGCGGCATTTGCGGTGCGCCACCACGTCGGCGTTTTTGAACAGGCACGTGCCGTAGGTGTGATCGGCGTGGTGGTGCGTGTTGATGACGTACCGCACAGGTGTATTGAGTTGGTTTTGGATAAAATCCGAAATCTCGGCCGTCTCGGCCGGAAAGGGAAGGGTATCAATGATGACCGCGCCTTCGGGGGATACTACGGCGCCGGCAGTGACTTGCGCGTACAGTTCACTTGTAAAAACATAAATGTCTTCGGAGACTCGCTCTCTCAGCATTAATCAAGGCCTCAACTTCCTGGAATACGCGGCGAGAATAGCACACTTGGAGGAGCGATGTCAAGGTTGTATAGACATGCTGGGTACACTCAGTGTGTTCACAACGGACAAAAAGACACGGAGTGTTGTTGAAACACTCCGTGTCTAAATAGTCAAAGCCCCACCATGCCGTGTGTCCGCGAGGTTTTGTGCCTGCCGAAGCAGGTTGGGGATCTTCTCCGAAGGTTTGCCTTGGCCGAGGCCTATCGCATTCCTCTGGAAAGCTCGACCCCCGTCACATAAGTGTTGGCTCAAAACCGGGGGTGCGGCATCACGGGCACAGCAGGGTCAACTGCCTTATACCATGTCCCCCGCAAACGCGCAAGGCGCAG
>CAYYCF010000007.1:13975-24044 GCA_964470235.1 uncultured Anaerolineales bacterium
GCACAGCAGGGTCAACTGCCTTATACCATGTCCCCCGCAAACGCGCAAGGCGCAGTAATGGCATATCGCATATCGCTTATCGCCATCCGCGTTGCGCCATACGTTACCAGCCATATGCGATAAGCGATAAGCTATCCGCCACCGACTATCCGGATGTGAAGCTCTTTCAATTGTTGCGGTTCCACCGCCGAGGGCGCGCCGACCATCAAGTCGGCGGCTTGTTGTGATTTGGGAAACGCGATCACTTCGCGGATGTTCGGCTCGCCGGCGAGCAGCATCGTCAAGCGATCGATCCCCGGCGCGATGCCGCCGTGCGGCGGCGTGCCGAACTCGAACGCTTCCAGCATGTGGCCGAACCGTTCCTGCGCCACGTCGCGCGGCAGACCGATCAGCCCGAACACTTTCTCCTGCAACTTGCGGTCGTGGATTCGGATCGATCCGCCGGCCACTTCGTAGTTGTTGCACACCATGTCGTATTGCGCGCCGCGCGCTTTGCCGGGTTCGGTGTCCAGCAACGGAATATCTTCCGGCAGCGGCGAAGTGAAGAGGTGATGGTTGGGGTCCCAGCGTTTTTCTTCTTCGCTCCAAGTGAACAGCGGGAATTCGATCACCCAACAAAAGGCCAACACGTTTGGATCGGCCAGTTTCAAACGTTCCCCTAATTCGGCGCGCAAGCGGCTGAGCGCGAACGCTACCACGGTGGATTTATCGGCCACGAACAGCGCCAGGTCGCCGTCCTTCGCGCCGAGCGCGGATAGGATGGCTTTCATCTTTTCTTCGGGCAGGAATTTGGAAAACGATGACCTGACCGCGCCGCCTTCGACCGCGGCCCAGGCCAAGCCCTTCGCGCCGAAACCTTTGACGAACTCCGTCAACTCGTCAATCTGTTTGCGGCTGTAGCCTGCGCAACCAGGCGCGACGATGGCTTTGACGCGCTCCGCTTCGTCGAATACTTTGAAGCCCGATCCTTGGGCCAAGGCGGTCACATCCTGTAATTCCATCCCGAAGCGGATATCGAATTTGTCGTCGCCGAATCGTTCCATCGCTTCGGCGTAGGAGAAGCGCGGCCAGGGTTTGGCGAACAGTTTTTTGCTCCCCACCGATTCGATCAGCGCGGTGAACAGTCCCTCAACCAGGTTCATCACGTCGTCGCGTTGGACGAACGACATTTCCAGGTCGAGTTGGGTGAACTCGGGTTGGCGGTCGCCCCGTTGATCTTCGTCGCGAAAGCACCGCGCTATTTGGAAGTATCGTTCGATCCCGGCCACCATCAACAATTGCTTCAATTGCTGGGGCGATTGGGGCAGGGCGTAGAACTCGCCCGGGTGCACGCGGCTCGGCACCAAATAATCACGGGCGCCTTCGGGCGTGGTCTTGAACAGGATCGGCGTCTCGACTTCGATAAAACCTTTTTCGCTCAAATAGTTGCGAATGAACGCCGTGACGTTGTGCCGCAGCACTAGATTGTTCCTCATGCGCTCGCGCCGCAGATCGAGATAGCGGTATTTGAGCCGCAGGGTTTCGTCAACGGCCGACTCTTCGTTGATGTAGAACGGCGTCGGTTTGGCGGCATTCAACAGTTTCACTTCCAGCGCTTCCACTTCCACCGCGCCGGTCGGCATGTTTGGGTTTTCGTTCCCCGCCGGACGTTGCCGCACTTTGCCGATGATTTGCGCGACGTATTCGCCGCGGAGTTCGCTCATCGCGGCGTGAGCTTCGGCGTTTTTGGGGTCGGCGGCCACTTGCGTGAGGCCGAATCGGTCGCGCAGATCAATGAAAATGAGTCCGCCGTGATCGCGTCGGCGGTGCACCCATCCGGCCAGGGTCACGGTTTGCCCGGCGTGCTCGGCTCGCAATTCTCCGCAGGTGTGTGTCTTTAGCATGATTTCCTCCAATAAAAAAGCCGCCCGGTTTGGCGCACCGGGCGGCTTCATTGTCTGTTCGGGCGGCTGGTCAATAGGCGAACGGAAGTGTGCGAAGCACCCGGCTGGGGTCGTCGTTATTATTCGCGTTCGCGCCATCAACAACCAGAATCTGTTTCATAGCTTGGGCGGCATTATAGCATTGGCCAGGAGGCCGGTCAAGAACCATTTCCGAAAAACAGCGACATCCATATTTGGAAATTGCTTTCCGCCGCCGGCGCAGACACAATGGCCGGGGCGGGGGTGCTGGTGGGCCCGTTGGGCGCCACCGGCACGACCATCACCTCACCCGGTTGAACATAGCGGCCTTCGCTGTGCGCCCACCACGCCACGTAACCATCCGAGGAGGCGTAAGCCAATTCTGTCGCCAGCGCCGACTGGGTGGCGGCTAGCGACGTCACCTCGACGCCCAACTGGCTCGCCTGCGAGACGAGCCGCCGCTCGGCCTGGATGCGGCGGTTGAAATCTATCAGCACGGATAAACCGATCACCAAGCCGACGACGATTAGCACTCTGGGGAGAGGAGATGTCCATCCGCGCTTTGCATCGCGCGATTTATGATCTCTGTTCACGTAAACGCCTCATGCAAGAATCATACCGCTATAGGCGAATTGGCGCAACTGGCGCAAACGACTTTCAAAGTAAAACATATGATGCTACACTTCTCTAACTAAACGAGAAAAACGTCTGTGGACGAAAGAACAACTCGCAAACAGCTAATTGATCGCGCGCTGACCGGCGCCGGTTGGCGCGTGGTCAGTCATGCCCGCTGGCAGGCCGGGGATCGCACTACCGCCGATGCGGTTGAAGAATACCCTACCGACAGCGGCCCGGCAGACTATCTTCTCTTCCTCGACAGCAAGCCCGTTGCCGATGTTGAAGCCAAGAAACTCGAAGTCGGCCCGCAAAATGTTGTTGAACAGGCAAAGCGGTATGCCCGCACCCTGGCCGACAGCCCCTATCGTTTTGGCGAATATCGCCTTCCCTTTGTCTACGCCACTAACGGGGAATTGATCTACACCTGCGACTTGCGCGACACGTTGGCCCGCACCCGCCAGATTGCGCGTTTCCACACGCCTGAAGCCGTGCGCGAATCGCTGGCGCGCGACTTGCCCCACGGGGGTGCTTCGCGAAGCGGCGCTGATTTGTGGTTGCGGACTCACCCCGTCGCCGACCCCGACCGTTACTACCAACAGGAAGCCATTGCCGCGATTGAGAATGCGATTCGCAATGGCAAGCGGCAGATGCTAATCGCGATGGCGACCGGAACAGGCAAGACACGGATGACCATTGGGGCGATTTATCGTTTGCTGAAATCGGGATACGCCAAACGAGTGTTATTTCTGGTGGATCGCCGGGCGCTGGCGGCGCAAGCTGTGAGCGCATTGGCCGCTTTCGAACCCGAGCCAGGCCTGAAGTTCGACAAGATTTACGAGGTATACAGTCAGCGCTTCAAGCGCGAAGACTTGGAAGTTGATGACGACACCCCATTTGACCCAAAGGTTTTGCCGGAGTCGTACCTGACCCAACCCAGCGACCGCCAAACCTTTGTCTACGTTTCCACAATCCAGCGAATGCGCGTCAATTTGTTTGGCAGGCCTCGTTGGGGCGGCAGTTCAACTGCCGCCCCAACTGAGTGGGGTGAGCGTGACGATGACTCCGATGCCAATGTATTGGACATTCCCATCCACGCCTTCGATTTGATTGTGGCCGATGAATGCCATCGCGGTTACACCTCATCCGAAGATAGCAAGTGGCGCGAGGTGCTCACTCATTTCGACGGCCTCAAGATTGGGCTGACGGCCACCCCGGCCATACACACGACTACCTTCTTCGATAAGCCCATCTACGAGTACGGCGCGCAACGCGCCACCGCCGACGGCTATCTGGTGGATTACGACCCGGTGCTTATCCATTCTGACATCACGATGCGCGGGTATTTTTTGCGTGAAGGTGAAGAAGTGGGGTTGCGCGACACGGCGACGGGGCAGTTGCGGCTGGACTTCGTAGAAGATGAGCGCGAACTGCCGCCCGAAACCCTGACTCAGGATTGGTCTGCCCCCGACCGTGACCGCAAGATTGTGAGCGAGTTGGCGAAGCACTTGCGCGAACACGAAGAGCGAATCGGACACTTCCCGAAGACGTTGATTTTTGCCAATAACGATTTACAGCACCGATCACATGCCGATCAACTCGTGACCATTTTGCGGGACGAGTTCGGGCGCGGCGATGACTTCGTGCAGAAGATTACAGGGTCGCCCAGTGTTGACCGCCCATTGGACAAGATTCGCCGCTTCCGCAACCGACCGGAGCCGGGGGTCGTGGTGACGGTGGATTTGCTCTCGACCGGGGTGGACATTCCGGCGCTGGAGGCCATTGTCTTTCTGCGTCCGGTGAAGTCGCGCATCCTCTTCGAGCAGATGATGGGGCGCGGCACGCGCTTGTGCCTCCCTATCAACAAAGACCGCTTCATCGTGTTTGACGCGGTTGGGGTGCTGGAATACTTCCGTCAGGCCAGCGAATTCACACTTGAGCCGCCTACGAAGGCCACGCGCCCGAACCGCGAGATTGTGAACGACATTCACAATAACCGCGACCGCGATTACAACACGCGCGTTCTGGCGAAGCGATTGCAGAGAGTGGCGAAGACTATCTCGGCTGAGGGGCGGGAGATGGTGAAGGCCTTCATCCCGGATGGCGACATCGGCGCGTTTGCCGCTGGATTGGGAAAACGATTGGAGACCGAGTGGGCGGCGACGATGCGAGTGTTGGGCGATCCGAACTTCCTGGCATTTTTGGAGAAATACCCTCGCCCGAAGCCAGTCTTCATTGAGGCAATCGGGGCAATAGACAAAGTGGTTTCAGAATTCGTTTTCCGCACGACAGATGGCCGGGCGTTGGGGCCTGACGACTACATCACCGCCTTCAGCAAGTTTGTGCGCGAGAACCCGGCGCAGATTGAAGCCATTCGCATTTTGCTCGACCGCCCGCGCGAGTGGAGCACAAACGCTCTGGCCGAACTGCGGCAGAAGTTGAAGACGCAACCGGAACAGTTTACCGAAGAAAATTTGCGCCGCGCCTATCATCACGCACTGGCCGACATCATCTCCATTGTCCATCATGCTGCCGACGGCACGGATCCGCTGATGTCCGCAGAGGAGCGGGTTGATCGGGCGATCCAGCGCGTGTGGGACGGGCGCGCGCCACGTGAACTCACGCCGCAACAGCAGAAGTGGTTCGAGTTGATCCGCCGACACTTGATTGCCAACTTGACCATCGAGCGCGACGATTTTGAGTTGATTGAGTTTCAGAACGCAGGCGCGACATGGGGGCGGGTGAACAACGATTTTGGCGGAGCGTTGGACGAGATACTCGTAAGGTTGAACGAAGCCATCGCGGATTGAAAACAGGCGTAGCCACAGATGATATAATGTAGCCACATTCTATTTTTGGGAGGGCGACATGGTAGAACTGACGGTTGGCGTACGCGAACTCAAATCGCAGTTGAGCAAATACCTGCGGCAGGTGAAAGCCGGGCGGACGGTGGTGATCACCGAACATGGCAAGGTGGTGGCGCATCTCGGGCCGGCCAGTCAATCGGTGGAAGAAAAAATGAAGGCGATGGTCAAGGCCGGACTGGTGGAATGGAGCGGCAAACGACTTCCGCCGATGAAACCGGTGGCGCGTGTGCGCGGCAATAAGACGGTGGCCGAGATGTTGATCGAGGACCGCCGGTGATCGTTTACTTCGACGCCAGTGTGCTGGTAAAACGGTATCTTGCGGAGACCGGTTCGGCGGCAGTGGAACGCTTAATCGCCAATACTGAGCTGCCGGGCACATCGCTCATCAGTCGGGCCGAAGTCTCGGCGGCGCTTCGCAAAGCGGTCCGCATGAGCGCGATCACGCTTGAGGAAGGAGCGGAAGCATTGAAAGCCTTTCGCTCGCATTGGATTCACCTGGCGCGCCTCAAGGTTGAAGAAACAACGGTGGCGCAGGCCGACGCGCTCGCCTGGGAATATGATCTGCGGGGTTACGATGCCGTCCATCTCGCCTCGGCATTACTGTGGCGAGAAGCCGTCGGCGAACCGGTGACGTTGGCTGCCTTCGACCAGCAACTGTGGAACGCCGCGCAGAAAGCCGGCTTTGCCGTCTGGCCCGAATCGCTATGACCGACGTCGTTCAAAAACTCTGGGGCTTTTGCAATACCCTCCGCCACGACGGCATCAACTACGGCGATTACATCGAGCAGTTGACCTATCTGCTCTTTCTGAAGCTGGCCGACGAAAAAGGCGTGGAAGTGCCGAAGGGCTATGGCTGGGAAGGCTTGCTCGAAAAGTCGGGCACGGCGCTGACCGACCACTATCAGGTCACGCTGAACAAATTGGGCAAAGAGAAGGGTTTGCTCGGCGACATTTTCGCCGGTGCGCTCTCAAAATTCCGCGAGCCGGTCAACCTCAAGAAACTTATCCTGCTCATCAACGAGACCGAGTGGGCCGAACTCGACGTGGACTTGAAGGCTGAAGCCTACGAGGGCTTGCTTCAAAAGTACGCCGCCGAGCAGAAGGGCGCGGGCCAATACTTCACCCCGCGCGAGGCCATCCGCGCCATCGTCCGCTGTGTGCGCCCCGACATCGGCGCGAGCCGCGACTACACCATCCACGACCCGGCCAGCGGCACGGCGGGTTTTCTCATCGCCACCGCCGAGTGGAACCTCAAGCATCGCGGCCAGGCCATGACGCGTGAGGAGCAAAAGCGGCTGAGGCGCGGGGCGCTGTCCGGCGGAGAGATTGTGCTGGAGACGCGGCGGCTGGCGCTGATGAATTTGTATCTGCACGGCATCGAGGGCGACATCCACTATGGCGATTCAATTGCCGAAGGCGCGGGCGATCGGCAATACGATTGCATCCTCACCAACCCGCCCTTTGGCACGAAGGGCGGCGGCGAAGTGCCGAACCGCGACGATTTCACGGTGTCCACCTCCAACAAACAATTGAACTTCATTCAGCACGTGCTGACGATCCTCAAACCGGGCGGGCGCGCGGCGATGGTTCTGCCCGATAACGTGTTGTTTGAAGACCACGCCGGGCGTGATGTGCGCCAATTGCTGATGGACGATTGCCGCCTGCACACAATTCTGCGCTTGCCCGTCGGTACATTTACTCCTTACTCGGCAGGCGTGAAAGCCAATGTGCTGTTCTTTGACAAGGGATGGAAGACGGACGCGGTGTGGATTTACGACTCGCGGACAAACGTGGAGAAGGTAACAAAGCGCAGTGGGTTGACGGCAAAGTATTTTGCAGACTTTGAGCAGTGCTATTTTGGCGATCTTGGTTCGTCCGCAGTTGCACTGCGGACGGGGGGCGACAGTGCAACTGTCGCCCGAACAAGAGCGATGGGGAAGCGAACCGAGACCGAACGCTGGAAATGTTTCTCCCGCAAAGACATCGCCGAACGCGACGACAATCTGGACATCTTCTGGCTGAGAGACGAAAACCTTGATGACCCGGATGATTTGCCGGAGCCGGAAGATTTGGTGAGCGAGGCCGTGACGCAGTTGGAGACGGCGCTGGATGCGCTGAATGATTTGGCGGCCCAGTTGGGGAATGGTGGAGCAAAGAGTGATGAATGAAGAGTGGGATGAGTTGCCAGAGGGCTGGGAGCGGGCCAATTTGGCTGAGGTGTGCGAGCCAATCGTTCAAGTCAACCCCGAGAGGACGCCGAAGCGGAAATTCAAGTACGTCGATATTTCATCTATCAATAATGGCTCGCACGAGATCGTTGAAACGAAAGAGTTTATAGGAGAGGATGCGCCGTCAAGAGCACGCAAACCGATCAAAAGCGGCGATGTGCTTTTTGCGACAGTACGCCCTTATTTGAAAAACATTGCCCAAGTTCCGTCAGAGTTGGATGGGCAGGTTGCCTCCACAGGGTTCTGTGTTCTCCGCGCTGGCCCGAAAATCGATCCCCGTTATCTCTTTCGCTTCGTTCTTGCAGATGAATTCGTTCAGCATGTGACCGAAGCCCAACGTGGCATCAGTTACCCCGCCGTCACCGATCGCGACCTTTACTCGTCTCTCATTGCTTATCCTCCTTTCCCCGAGCAACACCGCATCGTCGAGAAAATTGAGCGGCTACTTGCCGAAAGTCGCACAGCGCGCGAGGCGTTGGATCGCGTGCCTGCCCTGCTCAAACGCTTCCGGCAGACAGTGCTGGCAAAAGCCTTTCGCGGCGAATTGATCGAGCGCGATCCGAGCGATGAGCCAGCGTCTATGTTGCTGGAACGAATCCGAGAGGAACGGCGGTGGAAGTGGGATGAGCCCCACGGTTCGCCCGCAGTTGCACTGCGGGCGGGCAAGGCGGGCGACAGCGCAACTGCCGCCCGAACGACGAAGGGGGCAAAGGGCAAGAAGTATGTGGAGCCGGAGCCGCCGGATACGAGCGATTTGCCGGAGTTGCCGGAGGGGTGGTGTTGGGCAATTGTTGGCGATGTGATTGACTTGCTCCAGTATGGAACTTCTGTGAAAGCAGATAGCAATGAAAAATCAGGCATCCCCGTTTTGCGAATGGGAAACATTCAAGACGGGCAGATCGACGTCAGCGACTTGAAGTTCATCGATCCCGCCAAAGATGACATTCCGAAGTATCTGCTTACGAGGAACGATATTCTGATCAACCGCACCAATAGCCCAGAATTGGTAGGAAAAGCTGCGCACTTCGATGCCGACGGCAACTACATATTCGCCTCCTATTTGATTCGCTTGCTCGTGAATCCCAAGGCCATACTGCCACAGTATCTTGTCTGGGTGATCAATTCGGAAATTGGCCGCCGGCATATTGCCACAGTAAAGCATCAAGTTGCGGGGCAAGCTAACATCAATTCTCAGAATATTCGAGATATGCCCGTGCCGCTTGCCCCCCTCGCCGAACAGCGCCGCATCGTCGCCAAAATCGAGACTCTGTTCGCGCAGGCGGATGCGATTGAGCGGGCGGCGGAGGTGGCGCGGCGGCGGGCAGGGAAGGTGGATCAGGCGGTGCTGGCGAGGGCATTTCGGGGGGAACTTTGAATCGCTGAGGCGCTGATGCGGGGCGCGCTGAGAATGCTGATCACTCACACCTGATAGGTCTCACCCACTTGAAAACAAAAAATCCCGGTTGAATACTCAACCGGGATTTTTTGTGTGCCGAAGGAGGGACTTGAACCCACATGGCCTTACGGCCACGGCGCCCTGAACGCCGCGCGTCTGCCAATTTCGCCACTTCGGCATGGTGCTTGCCACATTCTATCTAGTTTGGACGTTCTGTCAATATTCTACTCTATCGGCAACAACCGACGGCCAATTTCCTTCCCACGAATTGCACGAAGCTCACGAAACAAAAAATTGATCATTCGTGTCAATTCGTGAAATTCGTGGCTGAGTGTTTGCTTGCGATAGAGGTACATTGCGTAACATTCCTCCGGTCACGCGGCAGTTCGCCTTTCGTCACCCTTTCACCTTCATTGGCAATCCCGCGACCATGAACAACACTTCACCTGCCTCAGCCGCCAGCCGTTGATTGGCTTTGCCCAACGCATCGCGATAGACGCGGCCCAACGGATACGGCGGCACGAGTCCCAACCCCACTTCGTTGGAGATGATGATCCACTCGGCGGCGCTCTCCGAATACGCGGACAACAACTCGTCCACTTCGGCGCTCAGCGCAGAGTCGGCGGCTTGCGCCGTGACGGGTTCGGGCAGGGGAACGATGACATTGCTGGCCAGCAGGGTGAGACAGTCAATCAAGATCACGTCCGCGCCGCCCGATTCCGATCGGATCGCCGCGCCGACTCGAGTCGCGGCTTCGAGCGTTCGCCAGTGGGCCGGCCGCCCGGCGCGGTGCGCCGCGATTCGCGCCGCCATCTCGTCGTCACCGGCTTCAGCCGTTGCCACGTACAACACCGGGCGCCCGCGCGCGGCGGCCAGTTGTTGAGCGTGCGCGCTCTTGCCGCTGCGCGCTCCTCCTAAAATCAAAGTCAGTCGTCTATCCATGGTGAATGCTTTTCAAACTCCCTTCCAGCGCTTTCAGCGACGAGTAAAAATCCTCCTCCCCGAACACCTCCAGAGTCAGCACGCCGGAGTATTTTTCGCGGAGCAGCATTTCGATCACCG
>CAYYCF010000007.1:24144-27857 GCA_964470235.1 uncultured Anaerolineales bacterium
ACCTCCAGAGTCAGCACGCCGGAGTATTTTTCGCGGAGCAGCATTTCGATCACCGGGTTGAGTTGACGAGGCGGCACGTGCGCCAGCGATTTGTGATCGCGCCCGGCAATGCCGTGAATGTGAACGACTTTCGTGCGCGGGAGCGCGGCTTGCAAATAAGGGAGCGGATCGTGGCCATCCAGCCACAGATGCCCCACGTCAACGCACCGGCTGACCGGCACGCGATCGATCACCGGCAAGATGAAATCGAGCGGATAGCGCTCCAGATTCTCGACGGCCAACCGCTCCGCGCCGCCTGCCCACTCGGCGGCGAGTTCGAGGGCGCGGACAGAGTAATCCTGCCACGATTTCGCCCTCGCTCCCGCTCCCGCTCTTTCCGGCAGAGAGGCGAGAAGGTCTTTCCCATCGAGATGAAGCACGTAGGCCCACGGGCCGAGGGCGCGCGTGCGCTCGATCACTTTGCGCGCCTTGATCAACGAAACGTGGCTTTCATCACCACCCGCGCCCAGCCGCAAGTCGAGCGGCAGGTGCACGGTGTACGTCAGGCCGTGCGCGTCGGCCAGCGCGGCTAGTTCGGCCACCGTTCCGGGCGAGGGTAAGTTGTTTGGGCCGTCGTCCACTTCAAACAGCACCAACTCAATGTCTTGCACTTCGCCTCGCGCGGCAAGGTAGCGCGCGTTTGGCAAGATATCGTCCGGGATGATGTATGAAGTGGCGCCAATTCGGAAAGGAAGCATGGTGGGAGCTCAGGGAACTGAGGGAACTTGAAAGGTGAAGGCGAGGAGGATTATGAGTTCGGCGATTTCGACGGTGAGGCCGAACACGTCGCCGGTGACGCCGCCGAGCCGGGCGCGGGCCAGAGCCATGACGGCGAAAGCGGCGGCGTGCGCCAGCGCTACTGCAATGGCGGCTTGCCAGCCGCCGATGATCAACAGCGTGATCGGTATCACAGCGGCGCCGGCGAAAACGAGTCGATTGAGGCCGAGCGCAAAATCCGCGCCCATGCCGCCGGCGCGCGCAGGCGGCTGAACGGCGACGGGCAAAATCAGCCAGCGCGCGAGGCCGGGCGCGAGCAGAAAAACGTACGGCGTTGAAGCGGGGGCGAGCGAGGCGACGGCGCCAATTTTTATTGCCAGAAAGAGAACCACGCCGACGACGCCAAACGCCCCGACTCGCGGATCGCGCATGATGTCCAGTCGCCGCTCGGGGGAGGCGGCGGCTAACAACCCGTCACAGCAATCGGCGAGTCCGTCGAGGTGCAAGCCGCCGGTGATCGCCGCCCACAGGGCGACGACGAGGGCGGCGGTGAGCGGTGGGGGAAAAATGAAACCGAGGGCCGTATGAGCGGCGGCGAGGGCCGCGCCGAAGCCGAGGCCGATGAACGGAAACCACATCGCCGCCCGGCCAAGATCGCCGGGTTGCGGCGCGGAAGTCTTCACGGGGATGACCGTCAGAAAGCTGAGGGCAAGGAGAAAACTTTTCATTTCAATCTCCTCGAGGCGAATTGATTTTTGCCCACGCTTGAATCAGCCGTTGGTTTTCTTCAGGGCGGCGCGCGCCCACGCGCACGCACAGCGGCAAGCCAAAAGAAGCGCAGTCGCGCACGAGGCAGGCTTCGACCATCAGCTGCCGCCGCCAACCCGCGCCGTCGCCGACTTCAATGAGGATGAAGTGTGTCGGCGCGGGCAGTACGCGCGCGCCCAGATTGGACAGCGCGATGCGGAGGGCCTGGGCCGATTGGCGCGTGAGTTCCAGCGTGCGGCGCAGATAATCGAGATCGCCCAGGCTGGCGAGTCCCGCCGCTTGCGCCGCGCCGTTCACGCTCCACGGCGGTTGGAAGGCGCGCATGGCTTGCAGTCGTTGTGAGTCGCCTAGCGCGTATCCCAAACGTAATCCGGCGAGGGCGAAGTCTTTGGTCATCGAGCGCAGAACGATAGTGTTTGCAGTGGGCGGCGGGCCGAAGGGCGAGAGCGTGACGAAACTGCGGTAGGCTTCGTCGAGGATCAACAATCCGTCGGCGCACGCTTCTGCGATTCGACGCACATCGGCGTCGGCGAGATGAAGGCCGGTGGGATTGTTGGGGTTGCACAGGAAGACAAGACGGGGGCGACGGCTGGCAATTTCCGCGATGAGGTGATCCGCGCTCAATTGAAAAGTTGGCGGGGCGGCGCGGATTTCGGTCACGTCTGCGCCGGCGGCCCGCGCCGCGCGTTCGTATTCACCAAACGCGGAGCCGACGATCAGCACCGGATCATCCATCAGCAGAAAAGCGTGCGCCACGAGCCAGATCAATTCTGCTGTGCCGTTGCCGACGAGCACGTTGTCAGAGGCCAGGCCGTTCACATCGGCCAGCGCCTCGCGCAGTTGGAGCACGCCACGGTCGGGATAGTGGGCCGGGTCGAAGGCGCGCAGGGCGGCGAGGGCGCGGGGCGACGGGCCGAAGGGATTGACGTTGACGCTGAAGTCAATGAGCGAGGCCGGGTCAATGCCCAGGCTTCGCATTTCGCTCAGGTTGAGGCCGCCGTGTGTATCAAACCCCATAGGCCACCCAGCATAGCATAGCGATGATGACGCCGCCGAAGGCCGCCGCCGTAAAGACGTGTTGCCGCGCCTGACGAATGGTATGCGCCTCAGGCAAGTCCGGGCCGCCTTCCAAACGATAGTGAGCCATCTTTTCCAACGTGACGCCGAGCGCGCCGGCGGCGGCGCTCATCGGCCAGCCAGCGTTGGGGCTGGCAGTGCGCGCGTGTTGGGCGATCATCACCCGCCACGCCTGCTTCAGATTGCCGCGCGCAATCGGGGCGGTCAGCACAATCAACACGCCGCTCAAGCGGGATGGAATCCAGTTCAACACATCGTCCAGCCGCGCGGCGAACTTACCGAGATGCTCGTGCCGCTCGTCGTGATAGCCGATCATCGCGTCGGCGGTGTTGACGAAGCGATAGGCCCACGCCAGCGGCAGGCCGCCAATGGCAAAAGCCAACAGCGGAGCGATGAAACTGTCGGCAAGGTTTTCGGCCAGCGACTCGGTTGCCGCAGAAGCGATGTGCCCCGCGCCGAGCATTCGCGTGTCGCGGCTGACCAAGTGCCAACTCACAACACGTCGCGCTTCGAGCAGATCGTTTCTCTCTAGCGCGGCTTCCACTTCGCGCCCGGCTTCCAGCAACCGCCGCAGGGAGAAGATGGCTTTGAGCAAAACGGCGTTGACGAGCACGGTCAGCCACGGGTGCAGACGCAACAGGCTATAGAGCGCGATAAGCGGCAAAGAAAACAACGCCAGGCCAATCAGCGTAAGCAGTGTGCCGTAGAGGAACTGCCACGCCGGGCCGCGTGCGGGCGCGCGGTTCGCCGCCCAACGGATGAACGCGCCCATCGCCGCTACCGGGTGAAAGCGATTGGGTGGATCGCCAAAGAGGGCGTCGAGGGCGAGGGCGAGAAGAAGGGTGAGAAGAGCCATCATGGAAAAATCCCAAAGGTTTCATAACTTCAAGCCCACCATCTCTTCGACGCGCCGCAGGTCGAGATGATCGCGCAACCAGTCGGCGAGTTGATCGAAATCCTTTTTCCGCGTGTCGTAAGCATGGGGCGGCAGAGGTTCGAGGCCTTTGTGTTCGCGCAGGCGGTTGAGATAGGCGCGCCGAAAGCTGGCGTGATCGAACAAGCCGTGCAGATACGTTCCGAACAACGAGAGGCTCGCGCTCGCGCCATCCGAC
>CAYYCF010000008.1:0-25519 GCA_964470235.1 uncultured Anaerolineales bacterium
GTCGAGTTCATGACTCAGCCCGACATTGACGGCGCGCTCGTCGGCGGGGCGAGTTTGAAACCGGCGGATTTTGAGGCGATTGTGCGGGCGGCGATTGGCAGCAACTGAATTGGAGTATACTCAGACCTGTGGCAAAAAATAGACCACGCTGACCAGTAGGTAATTTCAAGGCTAAGCAATGACCGTATCTCATCCACCTCTGCCGACAAATGGCCGGCGCGCGCTGGCCGCCGTCCGACTGCTCCGGCGACTCAGCTCGTCTGAACTGGCGCAAGTTAGCGCTCTTATGCCGGAACTACAGTCATTTGCAACGGCTGCGCTTGAGCGCGAGCCGACCGATGATTACTGGCGGCGCATTCTGCGCGAAGAGCGCGGAGGATACCAGCCGTCGCTCGATGACCCGTTTCTCGACGGGCTGACGTATCGCGGATACTTCGCGCTGTCAGACGCCGAACAAAACTCTTTCTGGGAATAGTTACTCTTTCTCCCTTCCAACCCACCCGCTATTTCAAACGCTGGGCAAGACGCTTGCGCGCCGAAGGCTTTACCCGTGAGGATGCAAGGGTAATTGCGCTCGGGACGTTCGGAACCGACGAAACTGGGATTCGTCTTGGGGCTGGTGCCATCATCACAGGCGACCTTCATTTGATAAGCAACTACGGTAACCGCCTCCCCACCATACAACGGCGCCTCAAAGCTTTGGCAGCGCAACTTCTGCCGCCTTTCCGAGATGCGGCATTGCCGGCGATTCTCTCGCCAGAGGATGCAGCCAACAAACTGACGGACCTGCCTAAGTGATTCATGTCCCTCATCGCCGCCTGGTTCTGGCTTTTCCTCTCCCTCCTCCCTCTCCTCGTTCTGGAACGCTGGATTCATCGCCACGTTCAAGGCATTGGTTTACTGCTCACGCGCGACCCCGATCTGGCGACCGTTTTTTACGCGGCGTTGTTTTTCCCCGGCGTGTTTCTGCACGAAGGCAGCCACTGGCTTATGGCTAAACTGCTCGGCGTGCGCACGGCGCGCATGTCGCTGTTTCCGCGCCGCCAACACGACGGCACGCTGCGATTGGGGTTTGTCGAAACGGAGCGGGTAGATTTTTTGCGCGAAGCCTTGATCGGCGGCGCGCCGTTGATCGCCGGCACGGCGGCGGTGGTGGCCATCGGCTGGTGGCGGCTGGCGGTCGGTTCGCTGGGGGCGGCGCTGGCCGCCGGGGACGCCGCCGGAATCGCGCGCGGTTTTGCCAACAGCCTCACTTCAGCCGATTCGTTGATCTGGCTGTATTTCATTTTCACGATCAGCAATTCGATGATGCCGTCCGGGTCGGATCGGCGGGCCTGGGTGTCGGTGACGACCGCTTTGATTATCGTCGCCGTGGCGTTGTATTACGCCGGAGCCGCGCCGCTTGTTCTGCAAAGTGTGGGTGAGCCGTTGGCCGCCGGGGTGCGGGTGATGGCCTCCGCATTCTCCATCACCATCGGCGTTGATCTGCTGATGCTGCCGTTGATCTGGCTGATCGAAAAAGGAATCGTGCGAGTGACGGGGGTGCAGATAAATTATTGAGAGGGTAGTTTCGTGATATAATTTTGTGGCTTCCGTCGTGGGGCGCTTCCCGCAATTCTGGAACGCCCCTTTTGTTTGCCCGGAGAACGATCATGTCCAACCTCGCCGAAATAGAACGCTTTGAAAAAGCCGGCCTGTCCCAAGAGCAGGCCAAAGAGGTCAGCGCGCAGGCGGTCAATATGAGCCAGAGCGCGGCGAAGATGGTTCAGACCGGCTCGCTTCGCATGTCGCAAAGCGCGGTCAATTCGGTTTGGGCTGAAGAAGTGGATGCGCACATGAGCGCAATCAGCCTGGCGGAAGCGGAACAAATCCGCGTGTCGCAAAGCGCGGTTATGGCGGCGCGGGCAAACACGGTGAAGATGAATGACAGCGGCGCGGCAGTCATCATGGCCGAGACCGCCGAAGTGAACAACACGGCTTCGGGCGTGGTGGCCGCCACCACCGTTAACACCACCGGATCGCGTTCGCTCTTTTTGCTGGCAAACACGGTGAACGGGCCGGTGGAAACAGTGTTGGATACTCGAGGCGTTCTGCTGACGGGGCTGTCAGTAGGCATCGCCATCGGGTTAATTTTCATCCTGCGGTCGCTGACGCGGCGCGGGGAATAGTCAAAAGGAGATAGAAACAAAATGGAAGCAGTCAAGATGACGGCTGAGCACCGAACGGTCGTCAGAAAAGGGTTGGGGCCGCTGCGTCGAGGCGGCCAGCTCCCCGCGATATTGTATGGCGTGGACAAAAAACCGACGCCTCTTCAACTCAACAGCCGTGAGGCGAGCATGATTCTCAATCGCCTTTACGGCACGATGTTGATCGATCTCGACGTGACCGGCGAGAAGCACACCTCGCTGGTGCGCGAAATTCAGCGCAACTTTGTGACCGACGAAATCCTGCACGTGGATTTCTTGGAAGTGGCGATGGATCGCGTGATGCGCGTGTCCATTCCGGTGCGCCTGGTCGGCGTGTCGGCGGCGGTAAACACGCACGGCGGCATTCTGGTGCACGGTTTGTCTGAACTCGAAATCGAATGTCTTCCCAAAGACCTGATCAACGAAGTGAAAGTTGACCTGGCTCCACTGCAACAGATCAACGATGCCCTGCACGTCAGCGACGCCGCTCTGCCGGACGCCATACGAGTGCTCACCAATGCGGACGAACTGATCGCCCGCGTGATCTATGCCAGCCTCGAGGAAGTGACCACCGAGAAGCCCGAAGTGGTCGCCGAAGTGGAAGTGGCGGAGAAGGGCAAGAAGGAAGAGGAAGAAGGGGTGGAAGAGGCTCCGAAGAAGGGCGAAGCCAAGAAGGCCGAACCGAAGAAGGCCGAGCCGAAGAAGGAGCAGAAGAAGTAATATGCGTCGCAAAATCTCTATCGTCGGCGCCGGCAATGTGGGCGCGTCTTGCGCGTTGTGGCTGGCCCAGCGCGGTATTGCCGATATTGTGATGGTGGACATCCCCGCCGCCAAAACAATGCCGGCCGGCAAAGGGCTTGACCTCTTGCAGGCCGGGCCGATTGTGGGCTACAACGCCCGCATTCGCGGCAATGCCGACGGCTCGTACGAAGGCACGGAAAATTCCGACATCCTCATCATCACTGCCGGCCTCCCCAGAAAACCTGGGATGAGCCGCGAGGAACTGGTGGGCGCGAATCAGGCGGCGGTGTCGGACGTGATCGATAAGGCCCTGCCGCTGTCGCCGAATGCCGTCATCATCGTCGTCACCAACCCGTTGGACACGATGACCTATCTCGCGCTCAAACATTCCAAACTACCCAAGAACCGCGTGGTGGGGCAGGCCGGAATTCTGGACTCGGCTCGCTTCGCCGCGTTTGTGGCCCTGGAATTGGACGTATCTACCGAAAACGTACACACGGTGGTATTAGGCGGGCACGGCGACGAAATGGTGCCGTTGACTCGCTACTCGACCGTGTTCGGCGTGCCGCTCACCGAGTGGCTTCCCGCCGAAAAACTAAATGCTCTCGTCGAGCGCACGCGCAAAGGCGGCGGCGAGATTGTGAACTTGCTCGGCACCAGCGCGTACTACGCGCCGGGCGCGGCCCTGGCCAAAATGGCCGAGGCCGTGCTGATGGACTCGAAGTTGATCGCGCCGTGTTCGACCCTGCTCGAAGGTGAATACGGTCTGAAAGACATCTGCTTTGGCGTGCCGGTGAAACTGGGCGCGAACGGCGTGGAGCAGATCATCGAACTCACGCTCACGGCCGACGAGAAAGCGGCCGCCGACAAGTCCGTAAAGATCATCCGCGAGACAATGGGTGCGCTGAAGATGTAGTTTGGCTGAACCCTGAGCCTGAGCAAATCCCAAATCCCCAAAACCAAATCCCAAGGCATGCTTCGCGGCAACGACGTTTTGGGAGTTGGGCTTTGGGGTTTGGGATTTTTCTTTCGCTCAATCCGTTGACGAAACTTGCATGGTAAAATCGAAAGGTGACTGCAACGCTCACGCTTCGCGACAAAACGTACGAGGTCGAATCCGACCTCACTATCCGCGAAGCGTTGATCAAGATCGGCCTTGAGCCGCAGCTTTACATCGCCGTCCGCAGCGGCAAACTTGTCACCGACGATCAAACGCTGCGCGAGGATGATAAGATAAGATTAGTGATGATCGTAACCGGCGGGTGAAGTTCCCTCAGTTCCCTGATTTCCATGAGTTCCCCTTCGATTTTCAAATCCGGCTTCGTCGCGGTTGTGGGCCGGCCCAATGTGGGCAAGTCCACGCTCTTGAATGCTCTCCTCGGCCAAAAAATAGCCATCGTCTCTCCGCGCCCGCAGACCACGCGCCGCAAACAGCTTGGCATCCTCACCCTCCCCGAGGCGCAGGTCATTTTCGTGGACACGCCAGGTTTCCAAAAGCCGCGCCACGCGCTCGACCAATACATGCTGGACGCCGCCTCGTCCGTGTTCGGCGACGCCGACGTGATCCTGTGGGTGGTTGATATTTCCGACCTGCCCGGCGCCGGCGACCGCGCCATCGCCCGGTTGATCGCGAAACATCCTTCGATCGCCGTTCTGTTGGTGATGAACAAAAGCGACGTTCTTAGGCCCGAGCATATCGCCTCCCACACGGAAGCCTTTCGTGAACTTGCCCCCAACGCCGAGTGGCAGTTGATCTCTGTGACTCGCGGCGACAACCTAGAGAAAATACTGCCGCTTCTCGCGGCGCGCCTCCCCGAAGGGCCGAAGTATTACGACGGCGACGAAGCCACCGATTTCTACGTGCGCGACATCGCCGCCGAGTTGATCCGCGAGGCGGCGCTGAACGAACTGCGCGACGAAGTGCCGCACGGCATCGCCGTTCAGATCGAGGAATTCGTAGAGCCGCAAGGCAAAGGCTCTACTCTCTCTCGCATCAGCGCCACGATATACGTCGAGCGCGAGAACCACAAGGGCATCGTCATTGGCAAGGGCGGGGCGCAGCTTAAGCGCATCGGCGAGCGGGCGCGCAAAGAGATCGAGGCCCAACTCGAGGGCAAAGTATTCCTTGAACTACAAGTGAAAGTCCGCGAAAACTGGCGGCAGAATGAACAAGATGTGAGGCGGTTTGGGTATGAGGCTTGAACCGCCAGGGACGGTGGAGGAGGGAGCGGGAACGATGGCGAAGGAGGTGAGAGAGAGGATCGGAATGAGCAGTGATAAAATGAATAATCGGACCATGAACAATATTAGAGTTGGCAAATCAGGAAAAAAATAAAGGAGAAGAAAATGGACCAAATGCCCAACCAAATGCCCAGCCCGACACCGAACCGAACGCCGGCTATCATCGCCACCGTCGCGACAGGACTTCTGTGCGGATGCCCGGGACTTTTTGCCTGTTTGTGGGGAGTCATTGCCGCTGCGGCCAGCTTCGTGCCCGGCGCGGCTATTGACATCGGCGGCAGCAGTGATCCCACCGCGGCCTTGCTCACAGGCGCGACTACGATTTGCATCGGGATCATTCTCGTCGCTATTCCTGTGGCAGTGGGATTCTTTACGCTGAGACGGAAATAGGCGCAGAGTGGCTAACCCGCAAGTTGCTTTACAGGCAACCTAAGAAACGAACCGCCGACTGGGGACAGTCGGCGGTTCGTTTCTTCGATCTTGCATCAATAAGTCTTCGCGCTAAAATACTGGTCTTTGGTGTGATGCTGACGCAAATCCATCATTGCTGCTATGACTCACAAGCTGTATTGTTACGTTGATGAAAGCGGGCAAGACACACGAGGCGATTTATTCATCGTCTCTGTTGTGATTGCCGCCGGCGACAGAGACAGGCTTGTGCGGATTCTTGAAACCATAGAGCATGAAACACGCAAGGGGCGTAGGAAATGGGCAAAGGTTGCTTACGCTCGGCGGCTTGCTTATATCCGGCGTGTCCTAGAGTTGCCCGAGCTTGAAGGTAAATTCAATTTTGTTTTACATCGCCACACACGCGACTATTTTGCGCTTATGGTTCGGACAATTGCGGACGCATTGATTGCGACAGGCGAAACCGATTACAAGGCAATCGTGCTGATTGATGCGCTCCCTCCGGCACAGGTACACCTTGTCAGTAATTTACTTCGTCGATCCGGCGTATCTACCAAAAAAGTGCGCGGGGTTAAAGAAGACGAAAGTAATGCTTTGATCCGGTTGGCCGACGCAATTTGCGGCTTTGTTCGTTCCGCTCACGAAAGCCAGCCTGAAATGCGCGATCTGTTTGAACGGGCAAAACGAAGAGGGGTGATCAGAGATTTATCAAAGTGATAAAAAACCCCCGTACTCAGAAAATATTCTAAGCAGAGGGGGGAACAGCCTAGCGCCATTTCGGGCGCACCCACCATAAGGGCAGTATTTCGGCTGGGGATTAGTCTGATTTTATGCTCTTACTTCGTGTTTGTCAAATTAAGGCTATCATCGCGAGAGAAGGAAAGTGGTATGTCGCCCGTTGTGTCGAACTGGGGGTCGTGAGTCAGGGCCGAACGATTGAAAGTTATTCACGCAGAGTCAATATCTCGCCGGAGCCGGGCGCATAGTCCATCGGTCCCTGCGGCACGCGGTTCTCTACGACGACGTAGCCGCGATCCATCGCCTCCAAAATGATATGGAAGGGCGCAGCGCCTGGCGTCCACTTCTCGACAATGATGCAGCCATGCCCGGGCAGTACGGTGAATGCAATCTGGCGCGCGTCGTCCGGGTTGCGCAGGCACTCCGCTCTCGAAAACGCGTGCATGATTCCTCTGGCCTGCGCCTCGGTAGCGCACGAAACGGGATAGTGATAATACGGCGCGTCGAGCGGCGCGTATTCGGCGTAACGCGGATCGTAAGCGGCGATGCCGCGATGCCCGTGCAGTTTTGAGCGCACGACCGGAACCTGCGCGCTCACGCCCCATTCCGATCCCAAATTGATCTTCGGCAGGCGGCCGTCCATGCTCATCATTTCCACCGCTTCCGAGGACGGCGAGTGATTGGCTCTACCTTCGACGCGCCGCACCTGCGCGCCTTGGCCGTCCGGCCGGACGCCGACGATCACGGCCAGATCGTCTTCGGTGATGTTGCCTTTGTCCACCGGGCGCGCGCTGCCGGTAATGGTGGCGACGAGCGCGCCGAGTTCCGCATCCCACGTGGCAAAGCAGCCTTCGCTGTACTGGCTGGAAACGGTGTCGGCAATGGAGGGAACATTCACCAGTTCGGCGATGCGAATCATCTCGGTGAAGAATCCGCGCCGGCCGAGTTGGCGGGCGGCGGACTGCATCGCCTTCGGTGTGCTCAAACGATCCCAAGCCGCGCGCGGAATCGGATCGCCGATCACTTCATGCTGAGTAGTTTCGTGGGTGCAGACGGCCGTGACCATGCGGCGCACGATGTCCGTATAAAACGCGTCGGGATTCGATCCATTGGAGCGCGGATACGAGCCGACGAGGTCGAAGTGATAAGCCTCCAGCGGCTGGTCGCCGCCGACGACCAGCACAATGCGGATGCTCTTGCACTGCGCCTGCAGCACGCGCAACAGAGCCATGATCGGCCCGCCGCGCTTGCCCTGCTCGTAGAGTGTATGGGTTGCGCTGGCGGCCAGACCCGGAAACGCAAAATCATGGGGGTCCGGCGAAGCGGGCCGCAAAATTCTTTCAAAGCGGTCAAGCGCGTCCTGAAACTGAGTCGGCGTCGCCTGCATGAAGGTGAAGGTCGTCGGCGCGTGGTTGAGGTTGAATCGGCGGCGCCCCGTAAACATGACCGAGTCGCGCCAGTTGAGCGGTTCGAGGAAGGGCGCGGTCGTCAAGAGAATCTCGGTTTGATTACCCGGCGCATCCTGTACCCAATGGCCCTCGCGGCGGAAGTGGTCGAGCAGTTCGGGCAGCAGGCGATCCAGCAGCGGGGTGGACGGCCCCGTCACCCGGGCCGCGCTGACGCGATGAAGCCAATCGTGGAGCGGTTTGTCCAATGTTGAATGGCGCGCGGCAATCGTCATCGCTTACGACTCCCAGCCTTCGAGATGAAAGAACTTGACGCCCCAATCGCTGAGATGGGGCGAGAGGGTGTGAAAGTAGTTCAGCAACGCCGCGAATGGCGGCACGATCACTTCCGGCTGGCGGCGGCGGATGGCGCGCACGATGGCGCGGGCGACCGCCTCCGCCGGAATCTTGGCCGAAATCCACGGCACACGGAGTCCGGCGATCATCGGCGTGTCCACGCGGCCGGGCAGGATGGTGCTGACGGCGATACCGAGCTGGCGCAATTCCTGCCGCATCACATCGCCGATGCCGGTCATGGCAAACTTGGCCGCCACGTACGGCGCGTCGAGCGGCAGGCCTTTCTTTGAGTCCATCGTGCTGACCAAAACAACGTGCCCGCTCTGCCGCTCGCGCATGGGCGGCAGGGCGGCCAACACAAGATACATTGCGCCGTAGAAGTTGACGGCCATTGACCGCTCAAGGTCGGCGATGGTCAATTCGATAATGGGGCAACGGATGTACGCGCCGGCGTTGGCGACCACGATGTCCACCCGGCCCCACTTTTTCAGCGTTTCGGAAACAAGACGATCCACTTGATCTTTCTGAGTCACATCGGCGCGTGCGACAAGCGACTCGCCGCCCATTTGGGCGATGGCGTTGGCAACTTCGCGCAGGGCCGGCTCGTTGCGCGAGGCCAGGGCGACTCGCGCGCCCTCTCTGGCGAGCGCCAGCGCCGTTTCGCGCCCGATGCCGCTGGACGCGCCGGTGATGATGGCGACTTTGTCTTGGAAAAAGCGGTTCATCCGTTGTTCTCCTGGAGTATAATCTGAACAGCATCTTGAAAGCAGGGAGGCCGGTCATGTTAGTCCAAATACAAGGCGTAATCCGAGGTAAGCAGATCGAACTGGAACGGGAGACAGGGTTGCCATCCGGCTCGACGGTTGTAGTGCGCATTGAGCCCAAGCGAGTGCCGCTGGAAGAGAGGCGCCGCCTCGTGGATATGCTGTGCGGTGCCTGGGCCAATGATACCAGTCTGAAATCTATTTTTGAAGAGATCGAGCAATTGCGCGCTATTGCCCTGCCTCGCGAAGTCAATTTCCATGCGGCATCTTGATACGAACATTGTCATCGCCTTTTTGAACGGGGACAAATCTACTGCTGCTCATCTCAAAGCGCACTTGCCTGAAGTTGCCGTCAGCTCTCTGGTCATAGCAGAACTGCTATACGGGGCGCGCGCGTCCGTGCGCTCGTCTGAAAATCTGGAAAAGGTCAATCAGCTTCTTCGGGTAATGGATGTTGTAGATTTTGACGAGAACATCGAAGGCTTGTCTTTGGAGGATTGGCGGGCGTGATTCCGCGCCGCTTCCCTCTACTCCGTTTTAGTGAAGTGTTCCCGCTCGATCGAATCTGATGTAGGCCTCTCCCCGCAGCGCATGAACTTTGCTAGCAACGGGTGAACGCCGCGGATCAACTCGTACATCCGTGCCGCGGCGCGGCGGACGGAGAAATGTGCGGTGGGCGTGGTGCGAAGTTCGCACAACGCAAACGCCTCGCGCAAGTTCAGTGTCATGAGCACGCGGCGGTTGAAGGCGTTGGGGACGACGTAAGAGGCCTCTTCGGGAAAGTCGGCGGCCAGCGCGTGATACGTCTCGGCGGCGACCTCCATGGCTGTCTCATATTCTGATCGGAAGCCGGCCGCCTCAAATGCCGCCGGAGTCGCCCAGCCGAGATCGGCGGTCAGCCTCTGCGGCGTCTGCGTCATCATGCGATGGCGCTTCAATTCAAAATATCCGCCCTGATCCACGATCAAGTCAAACGAATAGACGACATGCTCCAACTCGCGAAGCGGCGCGTCGAATTTGTCCATTCCCTGCAACGCCTGATTCGCCAGCGACTCTTTGTGCTGACTGCTCATGGCTTTCACGGCGCTCAACGCCGCGTCGAATGGTACTCCGCCGAACCGATACAGCACCGCGGCCAGGAATTTGCCTTCGCCATCGCGGTCATAATCCACCAGCGTGAGCCAATCCGATGACGACGGACGTCTGACGACCGATGGCGGAATGAGCGCCGTCCATCGGTCGTCGTCCGCCGTCAATTCTGCCAGGTAGGGAACGCGCTCCGCATACTTCACCAGAGTCGGCGTTTCGCCCAGAGCGACCTTCTTCACTTCCTCGCCGATCTCGCGCACTTCTTCTAACGGATGCGACAGCATTTTGCGGATCGCATTTTCGAACACGCGCGCGTTGGCCGTCATGCCCACATTAGCCAACGACGCGGCGGGCAAGATGAAGCGGCAGTTGTCCACGTATTTCGAGCGAATGCGGCCATCGTATTTCGACTCGCTCTCGCCCTCTCTGCGCGGGAACTGACTCTGCGCCCATTGTTTCACCGGCTCAAGCGAGTGGCGATAGACCTCAAACAAGTTGGCGCAAGTTCGTGTGTAAAGATTGGCGTGTTCGCGCGAGCGCCCGGCGATGGCGCGGGGCGTGTAAAAACCGTCCGACGCCCACTTTTGGTAGCGCGTAGATTTTTCGGTGTACGACGCCAATCGGTTCGACTCGATGCACTCAATCGCCAGCCGCGAGACGTTTTCGAAGGCAACGTGCAGAACGGCATGTTCGGCCACACTAGCGTGACCGTAACCCACCACCCATTTTTCGTGGAACTTGGCTGACTCGGCGTCGCTCAACTCGGCGGCAATCTCGCGAAAGGACTCCGGACTGCGCGAGGTCTTGGCAAAAGTGACGGCGATAGTTTCCTGGCTGAGGGCGCGGGGGGAAAGGATGTAGATGTCGCGGGTAGTCATGATGTTAGCAAAATCCCAAATCCCAATGCCCAAACCCCAAAGCGCGCGCTCACAATTGGGATTTGGAAGTTGGGATTTGGGATTTCAGAATTTCTCTTGCCTTGTCAATATCCCGATGTATCTGAGCCACAAGCTCACCCACGCCGTTGAATTTCATTTCAGGCCGCAGGCGGGCGACGAAGTCCAACGCTATCGTTTTCCCGTACAGGTCGGCGTCGAAGTCAAGCAAGTGCGCTTCAATCGTCGGCTTGGCCTCGGTTTCAAAGGTTGGGCGCACGCCAATGTTGGTGACGGCATCTACGGGCTGATCATCCACCCAGGCGCGGCAGGCATACACGCCCCGCGCCGGACACGCTCGCTGGTCCCATATCTCTAAATTCGCCGTCGGGATTCCGATGGCGCGTCCCCGCCGGCTCCCTTCCACTACCGTGCCTGGCAGTTGAAACGGCCGGCCCAAACAGGCGGCGGCTTGTTCCACGTCGCCCTCGGCCAACGCAGCGCGAACGCGGCTCGACGAAACGATTCTGCCGTTGATCGAGATCGGTTCGACGACGTGAACGGTGAAGCCGCGCTTTGCGCCGTACTCCGTGAGCCATTGCGCGCTACCTTCGCGGTTATGGCCGAAGGCGAAATCCGCGCCGCACCACAATTCTTTGAAGTCGAATGCCGCCAACAAGCTCTCCGCAAACTCAGTGGCCGTGATCTCGGCCACGGCGCGATCAAACGGATGGGTTACGGTTACATCCACGCCCAACCCGTCGAACAGCGCCGCTTTCTCCTCGGGCGTGTTGATGTAGAACGACGGCTTGCGCCCACGAAGCACCACCGAGGGGTGAGGAAAAAACGTGATGACGGCGGCGCGGAAATTCTTGGCGCGCGCCTTCGCCACCAATTCCCGAATCAAAGTCTGATGGCCTAAATGAACGCCGTCGAATGAGCCCATCGTGAGCAGGGCCGGGCGGCCGGCAGGTACTTCAGCAAGGGAACGGGCGTGAATCATTGAACGGCTAACACCTTCTTCGGCTTCCACTGATTTGCCGCGGGGTCGGCTTCCACAATGGCAATCAAATCCCCGCTTGAATCGTAGGCGCGCCCCAGTAATGTATTTGCAGCAGCGGTTGAAGTCGCTACTACCGGCAGCTTCTCTTCCATTGGCACGGGGTTGCCGTGCGCAATTCGATCGGCGCCGGACGCGTCGAGGTGAACGGCGGGCCAATCGGCCAGCGCGTGATCGGTGGGCAAGATTAGTTCGCCGCCGCGCCGCTCGTTGAATGCGGATTGAATCTCGTCGAGGGCGTGCGCGTCGGCCAGTGTGTAGCGCCCCGCGCCGGTGCGAGCCAATCCGGCCAAGTGGCCGCCGCAACCTAACGTCTGACCGAGATCGTGCGCCAACGAGCGAATGTACGTGCCAGCCGAGCAGGCCATGTCGAGGGTCAAGTCGGGCGAAGCCCAGGCCAGCACGTCAAGCGCGTGAATGGTAATAGCGCGCGGTTTCAAGTCAACGTCCTCGCCGCGCCGCGCCCTATCGTATGCGCGGCGGCCATCCACTTGCACGGCGGAGTACGCCGGGGGCGTTTGCAAAATCGTTCCGCGGAATTTTTCAAGCGCGGATTCGATTTGCCCCATCGTGACGGCCACGCTTTTCTGTTCCAGCGTTTTGCCTTCGGCGTCGTACGTGGTGGTAGTTTGCCCCAGCCGCACCAGTGCGCGGTAACGTTTGTCGCTACCGAGCAAATACTCGCTGATGCGCGTGGCCGTGCCGAGGCAGATAACCAGAACGCCGCTTGCCAGCGGATCGAGCGTGCCGGTGTGCCCCGCGCGCCGTTCGCCAGACCACTTGCGAATCTTGAACACGATATCGTGAGAGGTTGGGCCGACAGGTTTGTTGACGATGAGAAGACCGTTCATGAAATGCGGAATGCAGAATGCGGAATGATGAATGATGAACTCCGCATTCATCATTCCGCACGCGAAGCGATCATTTGTTTAGTTGCCGCCAGCACTTTCTCTTCCACCTCTGCCAACGCGCCTTTCACCGTTGCCCCCGCCGCCGCTACGTGCCCGCCGCCGCCGAAGGTTTGCGCCACCCTCGAAACATCAAAGCCAGGGCGCGCGCGCCAGCTTACTTTCACTTCGCCGTCGTCTGTTTCCGTCAGCACCACAAACACACGCGCCTCGCCGATCGTGCCCAGCACGTTGATCACGTCTGCGTCGCCTTTGCCGCTGTAACCTACGGCTTGTTTGGCCGCCAGCGGAATCGTCGTCCACGCCAGCTCGCCGTCCAGCAGGGTGCGTGAGAGCGCCTGCCCCCAAAGCAAAACAGCAGTGTGTGAGCGCCGATTGAGCGCCTGATCATAGGTGCGCGGCAGGTCGGCTCCGGCGGCCATGAGCTTTTGCGCCGTGCTTAGTGCGCGCGCGTTCGTGTTCGAGGTGCGGAATCCCAGCGTATCGGACACCAGGCCGCACAGCAAACATTCAGCGGCGGGCTGGGTGAGTGGGAGGCCAAACGCGGGAAGCAATTCGGCGATGAGTTCGGCAGTGGCAGCGGAGTCGGCGTCCACAAAATTCAAGCCGGCAAAGTTGGGGTTGGTGGCGTGGTGGTCAATATTGATGTCGGGCGCGCGGCCAAGAGTCTCGCCCGGCTTTCCGGCGCGGGGTATGTCGGCGCAGTCCACGGTGATGACCAGATCGAAATTGCCTTTGGCTTTTTTGACAATTTCATCACTGCCGGGAAGAAAGCGAAACGTTTCGGGGCAGCCGTCCGGGCTGACGCACATGGTTTCTTTGCCGCCTGCGCGCAGGGCAAAACTCAGGCCGAGCAGTGAACCGAGGGCGTCGCCGTCCGGCGCAACGTGAGTGAGGAGGAGAACGCGTTTGGCAGAGGCGATGAGGGCGCGGGCGGCGGCGTGAAGCATAGCATGTAAACACGTAGACAGGTAGACAAGTAAGCAGGTAGACAAGGATATGACTGCGGCCTAACCACCTGCCTACTTGTTACTTGTCTACCTGTCTACCTGTCCACGTGTTTACTTGTCTGCTCGTTTCAACTCGTCTAACACTTGCTCAATCTTCGCCGCGTGATCCGGCGCGCGGTCCCAGTGGAAGACGAACTGCGGGGCGTGGCGCAACTGCACGCGGGCGGCAATTTCGCGGCGTAGGAAACCTTTCGCACCTTCGAGCGCCGCCAGCACTTCGTGTTCGGCGGCGTCGCCGTCGGGGCGGCACACCCACACGTTGGCGTATTCCAGTTCGCGGTCAATGCTCACGTCGGTGACGGTGACGAGTTTGAGGCGCGGGTCGGCCATTTCGCGCCGGAGCAGATCGCTCATGTCGGCGCGGATGCGGTCGGAGACGCGCTTTTGTCTGAGTGAGGAGGCCATGAAGACTATTCTTTCACTTCTTTCGTATAGAACTCGATCAAATCTCCGGACTTGAAACTCTCAAACCCCTCGATGGCGATGCCGCATTCAAAACCCTGCCGCACATCGCGCACGTCGTCCTTCTCGTGCTTGAGGGAGGAGAGTTTGCCCTCAAATATCTTCTCGCCGCCGCGCATGACACGGGCCATGGCATTGCGCTTGATCTCGCCCTCGCGCACATACGAACCGGCAATGTGGCCGATTTTGGGAATGCGGAACACCTGCCGCACTTCGGCTTTGCCGAGGAGCACGTCACGGTATTCGGGTTCAAGCATGCCTTTGAGGGCTTTTTCGACGTCCTCGGTCAAGCGATAGATCACATCGTACAGGCGGATCGAAACGCCTTCCTTTTCGGCCAGCCGTTGCCCGGCTTGATCCGCCGTCACTGCAAAGCCGATGATAATGGCTTTCGAAGCCGAGGCCAATAGCACGTCGTTCTCGGTGATGTTGCCGGTTTCACCATAAAGGATGTGGACCCGGATGTCGTCGGTGCTGAGTTTTTCCAGCGAGTTGCGGATGGGCTCAAGCGAGCCTTGCAGGTCGGCTTTGACTACCAGCGGCAGTTCGCGTATTTCGCCCGCCTTGAATTTGGCGAAGATTTGATCGAGACTGAGTCCGGTAACCGGTTTGGCAATCGCATCTTTAATGGCCTGTTTGCGCGCGGAAACAATGGCCTTCGCTTCGCGATCCGTTTCCATCGTGCGGAACATGTCGCCAGGCAAAGGAACCTCGGAGAGTCCCAACACCGACACCGGCATCGAGGGCGGCGCTTCGTCCACCACGTTGCCGCGGTCGTCAAACATTTTGCGGATGCGCCCGTGCACCGTTCCGGCCACGATGATGTCGCTGGTGTGGAGCGTGCCGTTCTGCACCAGCAGTGTCGCCACCACGCCCCTGGCTTTGTCGAGTTCCGCCTCGACCACCGTTCCGGCGGCGGATGATTTTGGATTGGCTTGAATGGGACTCTCGTCAGCGGTGAGCAGAATGGCTTCGAGCAGGTCGTCCACGCCTTTCTTCTGCTTGGCCGACACCGGCACGACCATCGTGTCGCCGCCCCAGTCGTCGGGGTTGAGGCCGATCTCGCTCAGTTGTTGTTTGACGCGATCGGGGTTGGCGTTGGCTTTATCGATCTTGTTAAGGGCGACGATGATCGGCACGCGAGCGGCCTGGGCGTGCGCGACGGCTTCGCGCGTTTGGGGCATCACGCCGTCGTCGGCGGCCACGACCAGCACGGCAATGTCGGTGGATTGCGCGCCGCGCGCGCGCATAGCGGTGAAGGCCTCGTGGCCTGGCGTGTCGAGGAACGTGATCTTGCGGTCGTTGCGGGTGATTTGGTACGCGCCGATCCGCTGGGTGATGCCGCCCGCTTCACCGGAGGCAACGGCCGTGTCGCGAATCACGTCGAGCAGTGAGGTCTTGCCGTGATCGACGTGGCCGAGGATGGTCACCACCGGCGGCCTCACCACCAGATTCGCTTTGTCTTCTTCGTCGATCAACTGCCGCCAGGCGGCGGTGGATTTTTCTTCTTCCGCAGGGGCTTCTTCGATCACGGCTTCGGCTTGGGCCTCGAAGCCGAATTCGCTGGCGACGATAGCCGCCGTGTCGAAATCAATCTGTTGGTTGATGGAGGCCATCATCCCGCTCGACATCAGTTTCTTGATGATGTCGATGGGGCTGGCGTGTATCATGTCGGCCAACAGCCTCACGGTAATGTTGGTCGGGAGTTCGATCACTTTGCGCCCGTTGTCACTCATAGCACACCTCGATTCGTCAAGGCACGAGTGAGGCCGGCCGGGCGCAAGGGCTTATGGCCCTGGCTGGCTACACTCGCATCTCGCAAGTAAGCGGCTCATTGCAGCGGTACATCACGCTTCGTCCGGCATTGCCATGCCGTGAGCGCGGAGTCGCTCGCGCTCGTCTGTCGTCAGGGTAGTCTTCAACGCTCGTTCCAACAAGTCGCCTTTGAGTGCCTTTTCCCAGCAAGCGCGTGAGTTGTGCAGGTAAGCGCCGCGTCCCGCGAGCTTGCCGGTTTCATCCGTGTCTACGCCCGCCTCCGCGCGCACGATGCGGGTGAGCGCGCGTTTAGGCAGAACTTGTCGGCAGGCGATGCAGGTTCTCTGCGGCACGTGCCTCGGGCGTGGCGATGACATGCTATTCGTCCAGCACTTCCCAATCTTTCAAGCGTCCTGGTTTGCGTTTCTTCGTCGCGACGAGCACGCCCAGTTCTTCGTTGAACGTCACCTCGCGCGTCGCACCTTTGTCTTTCTTCTTGACTTTCTTCTTTCCTGGCTTGGAAGGATCGTCCTCTTCTTCTTCGTCGCCGATTAATCCTTTGACCGGTTCCCCCTCGCCTTCCACCGCGGCCGGAGTTTCTGCTGTGCCTTCGGGAACGGGCGCGACGGCGGCTTCCCCCTCGACGAGGGCGGCCTCCGCTGAAACGGCGGCGGCTTCCATTGTTGACACGGCCGCCTCGGCAGCGGGCCCGGCTTCAGCCGTCGGCTCGGGCGCAAGTTCCGGCTCGGGGAATTGCATCGCCGCCAGCGCGGTTTTCAATTCGTCCATCACCTTCGGGCCGATGCCGTCCAATCCCAAAATGCGATTTTCGTCAATCGCCATCTGCTCCATCACCGCGCCCACCGTTTCGTATTCGGCGTCGAGCAGAATGTTGACGGCGCGGTCGGGCAGGCCGGACTCGCGCAGTTTGACTTTGTAGGCCGCCTTGTTGATGGTCTCTTTGATGGCCGCGACCTGCTGCGCTTTCTCGGCGCGGACGGATTGCTTGCCTTGAGCCTGCGTCTTCTCGTAAGCGTCCACCAGCTTGCTCAGGTTGGTGTACTCTTCGGGCATGATAGGTTTGCTTTCGGCCTTCTTGGCCAGAGTCAGTTCGGCTTGTTCAACTTGCGCGGCCAGTTTTTCGTCGAGGCCGGCCATCTCACGCAGACGTTTGATCGCGTCGGCGGCGGCCTCCATCAGACTCTTGATGTCAATGCGCCAGCCGGTGAGCTTCGCGGCCAGGCGCGCGTTCTGCCCTTCGCGGCCAATCGCCAGCGAGAGTTGATCGTCGGGAACGACGACGGTGGCGGTGCGGCCGCTCATCGGGTCGTCGTCGAGGTACACGCCCGACACCCGCGCCGGACTGAGCGCTTTGGCGATGAACGCCGAGGGTTCGGAGTTCCATTCGATGACGTCAATCTTCTCGTCGTTGAGTTCTTTGACGATGGATTGGATGCGGACGCCGCGCTGCCCTACGCACGCGCCCACCGGATCGACTCCGTCTTGCAGGCTGGCCACGGCCACTTTGGAGCGGTGGCCCGGCTCGCGGGCGATGGACTTGATCTCGACCAGGCCGTTGTAAATTTCCGGCACTTCGTTTTCGAGCAAGCGCCGCAGCATGTTTTTGTGCGTGCGCGAGACGATGATTTGCGGGCCGCGCGAGGTCTTGCGGACTTCGAGGACGAAGGCGCGCACTTTGTCGTGAGCGCGGTATTTTTCGCCGGGTACTTGCTGGTTGCGCGGCATCACGGCTTCGGTGCGGCCCAAGCCGATGGTGACGGATTGGGCGTTGACGCTTTGCACCGTGCCGTGAATGATGTCGCCCTCGCGGCTGGCGTATTCTTGATACTGGCTCTCGCGTTCCGATTCGCGCAGGCGTTGGAGAATGACTTGCTTGGCGGTTTGGGCGGCGATGCGCCCGAAGTTTTTGGGCGGGGTCGATTCGACCGTGATCATGTCGCCCAATTTGATGTCCGGGTCGATCCCCTGCGCCGCTTCGAGCGCCACTTCGGTGCGGTCGTCGTTCACCTCTTCCACTACTTCCTTCTCGGCGAAGATTTTGAACGACTCGGTGCCCATATCTACTTTGGCGACGACGTGCTGCGCCGCGGACGCGTTCAACTCTTTGCGGTAAGCCGTCACCAGCGCGTACTCCAGCGCCTCGAGGATCACTTCGCGCTTGAGTTTGCTGTGTTCGGCGATTTCGTTGAACGCGAGCGTGAACTCACTTTTCATGACTCTTGCTTTTCCTTATAAAAGCAGAAAAGTGGGGGTTGCCCACTTTTCGGTGCTTTCCGTATGGATTTGAACCCCTTACTGAGCGGCATTATATGCGGAGGCGGGATGGCTGTCAAGCGAAAATTTTCTACCGCTGAGACGCAGAGTTCACGCAGAGATCGCAGAGATTTCATGGAAATTCTCTGCGATCTCTGCGCCTTCTCCGCGTCTCTGCGGTGAATAGTTCACAGATTTGCAAAGAAGTGCACGTAACTTTCAATGCCCCGATAAAAATTCGGCAGGTGCTGTTTTTCGTTCGGCGCGTGTAGGTTGTCATCAGGCAAACCAAAACCCATGATCACCGAATCCACGCCCAGAATGTTTTTGATCTGGCTGACCACCGGCACACTGCCGCCTTCGCGGCGGAACACGGGCTTGACCCCGAACACAGTCTCCAGCGCGGCGGCGGCGGCCTTTGTCCCGTTGGAGTCTCGCGGGGTGACGATCCCAGGGCCGGAGGCGAACTTTTTCAAATCCCAAGTCACCGTCGGCGGCGCGTTTTCTTTCAAGTAGTCTTTGAGTTGTTGTTCAACTTCGTCGGGGTCTTGATCCGGCACGAGCCGCATCGAAATCTTCGCCATCGCCTTGCCCGGCAGAACCGTTTTACTGCCCTCGCCGATGAAACCGGAATACAGACCGTTCACCTCAAGCGTGGGGCGCGCGCCCGCGCGCTCGACGTTGGTGTAACCTTTCTCGCCGTAGAGCATCGGCGGGTTGCCCGATTCTTTCAACGCGCGCGCTTCGTCGTAAGGGAAGCGCCCCAGTTCTTCGCGCTCAGCCTTCGGCAGTTTGCGGACCTTGTCGTAATAGCCGGGCAGAGTCACGCGGCCTCGCGAGTCGTGCATTCCGGCGATGAGTTCGCACAGCACTTGCGCCGGGTTGTGAATGGTGCCGCCGAACGTGCCGGAGTGCAGATCGTGTTCCGGGCCGCGCACCCACAGCTCGAAATAGGCCAGCCCGCGCAAACCATAAACAATGCCAGGAAGGTCGGGGCGGGGGATGCCCGAATCGGCGTTGAGAGAGAAATCGCACCTCAGCATGTCTTTGTGTTGAGTCATAAACGTATCGAGGTTTGGCGAGCCGATTTCTTCTTCGCCTTCGATCAACACTTTGACGTTGCAGTTCAATCCGCCGCCGTGTTGAAGTGACGCGGCCAGCGCGGCCAGCACGGCAATATCCTGCCCCTTCATGTCGGACGCGCCGCGCCCGTACAAGTTGTCGCCGATCACCGTCGGCTCGAAGGGCGGCGTCTTCCATTCGTTGAGCGGATCAACGGGCTGCACGTCGTAATGACCGTACACCAACACCGTCGGTTTGCCCGGCGCTTTCAGCCATTCGCCGAACGCTACTGGATGCCCGGCAGTGGGCATAATGGCGACGTTGTCCATGCCCATGCTTGTCATGATCTTGGCAACGTACTCGGCGGCGCGCTGCATGTCCGGTTTGTTTTCGGAAAGTGTGGAAATGCTTGGAATGGCGACGAAGTCTTTGAGTTCTTGGAGAACGTAATCCTTGTGCGCGCGGATGTGTTCGATGGCAGATTGGATGTCGATCATGCTGTCTCCGTTGATAGTCACGAATGACACGAACGGACGAATGATGCGAATAAGAGAAAAAATTCGTGCCATTCGTCTATTCGTGCTATTCGTGATTTGAAAGATGCCAGATTGCTTGCCTGTGGATTATACGGTCTCGCGCTGGAAAGTCAAAATAGACGAACTCTCAAATCTGCGTTAAACTCTTACTCCCACACACCCATACTCTCTCAATTTCACAATGTCCCCCGACGTCACCCCCATCCGCCAGCAATACCTCGACATCAAAAGACAGTACCCGCACGCCATACTCCTCTTCCGGCTGGGCGACTTTTACGAAACGTTTGACGCCGACGCCGAAACGGTGGCGCGCGAACTCGACATTGTGCTGACCTCGCGCAACATTGCCAAAGATGCCCGCGTGCCGATGGCCGGTGTGCCGCATCACGCCGTCGAAAACTACCTTGCCAAGTTGATCGCCAAAGGTTACCACGTTGCTATTTGCGAGCAGATGGGCGACGAGCCGATCAAGGGTTTGTTCCCGCGCCAAGTGACGCGAGTGGTGACTCCCGGCACGGTGATCGAACCCGGTCTGCTGGCCGACTCGCGCAACAACTTCCTCGCCGCCATTCTGGTGGACGCCAGCCGCGCCGGTCTCGCGTTTGTGGACATCACCACCGGCCAGTTTTCCGCCGCTCAATTTGAATCCGCTGATGTGCTTTCTCTCCTCCGCCACGAACTGACTCGACTCTCGCCCGCCGAATTGCTCGTCCCCGACGGCCTCGATTTTTCAAACGGGCTCGTGAAGCCCACGGCGCTCACGCCATACAAATTTGATCTCGCGGCCAACCGCCAACTTCTGCTCGACCATTTCGGCGTGGAGACGCTGGCCGGATTCGGTCTCGAACATTCGCCGCTGGCAGTCCGTTGCGCCGGCGCGGTCTTGCGCTACCTCAAAGACACGCGCCCCAACGCACTCAACTTGCTCGTCGGCCTGTCCACGTATTCCACCGGCGATTTCATGGTGCTGGACTCGGCCACGCGCCGCAATCTCGAACTGACCGAAACGATTCGCGGCGGGCAAGCGCGCGGTTCGCTTTTGGGCATCCTCGACAAAACGATCACGCCGATGGGGGCGCGTCTCTTGCGAACGTGGGTGAATCAACCCTTGCTCGATCTGGCCGAGATCAACGCGCGGCTGGATTGCGTCAGCGCACTGCACGCCGACGGTGTGACTCGGGCCGAAGTGCGCGCCGCGCTCAAACCATTGGGCGATCTGGAGCGGCTGGTCAACCGCGTGCTGGGGGGCACAGCCACCCCGCGAGACGCGGGAGCGATTCGATTTGCGCTGGCGGCAATACCTGTGCTAAAAATGATTCTTGAAAGCAAAGGAAATGAAGGAAATCAAGGAAATGACGGAACTCCGTCGAGTTCCCCGAGTTCCTTGAGTTCCCCCATTTCCCCGCCTTCCCTGAGTTCCCTGAATTCTCATATCGATTCGTCGCCCGACATTCTTTCACTGTTGCAAACGGCGTTAGCCGACGACGACTTGCCCGCCAACATGGAGCACTCCGGCGTCATCCGCCCTGGCTGGTCGGCGGAATTGGACGGGGTGATCGCGGCCTCGAAGGGCGCGCGAGAGTGGATCGCCGGGCTGGAAAAAGTGGAGCGCGAACGGAGCGGAATCAAAACGCTCAAAGTCGGCTACAACAAAGTGTTCGGCTATTACATCGAGATCAGCAAAGCCGCCGCCGTCAACGCGCCGGAGAATTACATCCGCAAGCAAACGCTGGTCAACGCCGAGCGATTCATCACGCCCGACCTCAAAGAATACGAAACGCTGGTATTGAACGCCGAAGAGCGCATATTGGAAATTGAGGAGCGCCTGTTCCGCGAAGTCTGCGCCCAAGTCGCCGCGCAGTCGGCGCGGCTGCTGAATACGGCGCGCGCGTTGGCGCGGTTAGATGGCCTGGCTTCGCTGGCGGAAGTGGCGGCTGGCAACAATTACGTCCGCCCCGCGCTCGCTCCCGACGGCCCGTTGGAGATTCGCAATGGGCGGCATCCGGTGGTGGAACATTTGCTTCCGGCGAGCGAACGGTTTGTTCCGAACGACATTATTTTTGAATCCGGCGAGTGCGTGCGCGTGATCACCGGCCCGAACATGGCCGGAAAAAGTACGTATCTGCGACAGGTCGCATTGATTGTGTTGATGGCCCAGATCGGCAGTTTCGTCCCCGCCGATTCGGCCACGATGGGACTCGTGGATCGCATCTTCACCCGCATCGGCGCGCAGGACGAGATTCACGCCGGGCAATCCACATTCATGGTGGAGATGGTGGAAGCGGCCAATATTCTGCATCACGCCACGGGACGCAGTTTGCTGGTGCTGGACGAGATCGGGCGTGGCACAAGCACTTACGACGGGTTGTCGCTGGCGTGGGCTATCATCGAATACATCCACAACCATCCGCGCCTGCGCGCCAAGACTCTGTTTGCGACTCACTATCACGAATTGACCGAATTGGCTGAAATCCTGCCGGGTGTGCGCAATTACAATGTGGCCGTCGCCGAAGACCCCGCCGCCGACAAAGTGATCTTCCTCCATCGCATCGTGCCGGGCGGCGCGGATCGGTCCTATGGGATTCACGTGGCGCAAATGGCGGGCTTGCCCAAGCCGGTGATCAACCGGGCGCAGGAGATTCTGGCGTCGCTCGAATCGTCGGCGGGCAAAGCGGTTCAAACCGGCTCGACCGCCATTCAGCAGATCGCATTGTTCCCCGAAACCAACCCGTTGTTGGACGAACTGGCCGGGCTAGACATTGCTTCGATGACGCCGCTGGAAGCGTTGAGCAAGCTGTTTGAGTGGCAGAAGAGGTTTTCAAACTCCAAATCCCAATAGCCAAATCCCAGTTTCCAAATAGACTTTGTGAGGTAACTCGACGTTTGGCGTTTATCGCGCGGCGTTATATAATTCTTGGCGGATGATAAAGTCTTTCAAGGACAAAGAGACCGAGGCCCTATACAAGCGTGAACGATCTCGGAGATTGCCGCAGGACATCCAGCAGGTTGCGCTGCGTAAACTTCGCATGATCAACAACGCGGCGACGCTCAATGACCTGCGCGTTCCACCGGCCAACCGCCTTGAGAAACTTTCCGGCATAAGGGCCGGACAATACAGTATTCGGGTCAACGACCAATGGCGCGTATGCTTTGAGTGGCGCGGAAGTGATGCTCACAGTGTCGAGGTAGTGGATTACCATTAGCGGAGGGGAAACCAGTTATGGCTAACAAGAAACTATTGCCAGTGCACCCTGGTGAAGTGTTGCAAGAAGAATTCCTGAAGCCGCTCAAACTTAGCCAGAACTATTTGGCGGTCAGTTTGGGCGTCCCGGCCCGCCGCGTAAACGAGATCGTTCTTGGCAGGCGCCGCGTCACCGCCGATACGGCTTTGCGATTGGCGCGATACTTCGGCACGTCGCCGCAGTTTTGGCTTGGCTTGCAGGCTGAGTACGATCTGGATGTGGCGGCGGATAAATTACACAGGCGGCTAGAGCGCGAAGTGAAAGTCTACTCCGCCGCAATCTCGGCGTAATCCTGCGCTAGCGGCGGAAAGGAGGCACGGTATGGCGACTGAATTAGCGACTCAAGACACCGTGGCGGTCAACGGCCCGCCCCGCATGACATACGAAGAATATCTTGCCCTGCCGCACGAAGGACGGCTGATCGAGTGGGTGAACGGGGAGGTAATCTACACTATGCCGCCGCTGACGATACATCAAGACATCGTGGGGTATCTGTTTCGGTTGATCGCGAATTTCGCCGAATACATGAATCTGGGCCGGTTGTATATCGCGCCGTTTGAAATGAAATGCCGCCCCGACGGCTCCTCCCGCGAGCCGGACGTGCTGTTCGTGTCTGCGGCGAATTTGAATCGCATTGGCGACAAGCGGTTAGACGGCCCCGCCGATTTGATCGTCGAAGTCGTCTCCGACGACAGCGTAGGACGGGACTTCGACGAGAAATTTATCGAATATCAGGAGTGCGGCGTGCAGGAGTATTGGATTGTGGATCCGCGCCCGCGCCGCAAGCGCGCGCTGTTTTATCAGCGCGGGGCGGATGGGCTTTTTGAAGCGGCGAAGGTTGAAAATGGGATATACCGCTCCAAAGCGATTCCTGCTTTCTGGCTGAAAGTCGCCTGGCTGTGGGAAATGCCCGATGCGCAGTTGACATTTGCCGAGATCGCGGGATTCCCGGACGAGATGGTAAGGGCGCTGAAGGAAAGGAAGGCCTGAAAACCGCGCGGCCTCTATTCCGCCGCAATCTCCGCGTAATCCTGCGCCATGGATTGATCGGGCTTCGCGCCCAACACGCCCATCAGCTCCACAATCAACTTCGCTTTGTCCGCCGCGTCGCGTTGGCTCCAGGTGCGGCTTTTGATCTCCACGAAATATCCTTCGGCCTTCGGCTTCGACAACTCATCCAGATTGACAAAGAACTCCACGCCGCGGTAGATCACCAGCCAGCGGCGGCGGTCTTTTTCGATCTCGCGCTCGTCGGACGGCCGGAAGTATTCGCGATAGAAACGGAGCGATTGCGTGGCCGGGGCCAGATACCGCGAGCGCGACAATAGAACCGTGTTCTGGAATTCGCCCTCTTTCGATTCCCCGATCAGCGTCAGCCGGTAGCGCGCCTGCGTCACCGCCCCCTGGTCGTCAATGAACTCGTCCTCGCGATAGCGCACACGGTCGCGCTCCGGTTCGGGGAAGAGAAAATACGTGTCGTATTCGTGATAGCGCGCCGAACGGATGACGGTGATGTCCGCCGATTTCAGCCCGGCCAGCACTTTCTGCGGATCGTCAATGCGCGCTTTGACCTGCACCTCGAAACTTTCCTCTTGCGTGACGCCGCCGATGGCGATCAATTTGCTCAGCACGCTCTTCTCGCGTTGGATGAGAAAGGCGTCAATGCGTTTGGCGTAATCGCGCGCGGCCAGCAGCAGGGCGGCTTCGTCCAGGGTCAGTAGTTTGCGTTCCCGCATGAGCCACTTGCCGTTTGCCATCACGTCGGTCACGTCGTTGGCGTGGGCGGTGTAAACCAACTGCGAGTAAATGGCGTTCGGGTCGCGGGCGAATCGCGGCGAGGTGTGCAGCGGAGCGAGATCGACAACGGCCAGATCGGCGCGTTTGCCGGCTTCGAGCGACCCGGTGATCTTTCCGATGTGAAGCGCGTTGGCGCCGAGGCGGGTCGCCATCTCGAATGCTTTGCGCGCCGGAACGACGGTTGGGTCGCCGCTGATGCCCTTAGCAAGAATGGCGGCCAGCCGCGTTTCTTCGAACATATCCAGATCGTTGTTCGACCCAGGGCCGTCGGTGCCGATGCCGACGTTGAGTCCCATTTCGAGCATCTTCGTCACGGGCGCGACTCCCGATGCCAGTTTGAGGTTGCTGGTCGGGTTGTGCGCCACGCCGGCGTTGACATTTCGCAAAGCGCGAATTTCGCCCTCGTCAATGTGGACACAGTGCGCGGCCAACACTTTGGCGTCGAACAGATTATTTTTCTTCATCCAGGGGATAACGGGCATGCCGTGCTCTTTGCGGTTGTTGCTCACTTCGAGGGCGGTTTCTGCCAAGTGCGTGTGCAGTGGAACGTCGAACTCGGCGGCCAGGGCGGCGGTGGCTTGCAGAATTTCGGGGGTGCAGGTGTACGGCGCGTGCGGCGCGACCGATGG
>CAYYCF010000009.1:0-4013 GCA_964470235.1 uncultured Anaerolineales bacterium
GATCCACGTCCGGCTTTTCGAGCTGGCCCAAGAACTGCCGCGCGTACGCCGACAGACTTTCGACGTACCGCCGCTGGCCCTCGGCGAAGATGGTGTCAAACGCCAGCGACGACTTGCCCGACCCCGACAGCCCGGTGATCACCACCAACTTGTCTCGTGGAATCTCCACCGTGATGTTTTTTAGGTTGTGCTCCCGCGCGCCGACGACGACAATGTTTTCTTGAGACATAAAACTCCAATACCCAATACCTCAATACCCAATACCCAATAACGAATTCACGGCCGTGTATTCTGTATTGTGTATTGGGTATTGTCTTTGTATCTCCCGTGCTTCGCAAAGTCCTCCACCCTCGCTTCTCTTATCTCACCCGTTCCCGGTATCACTTCAAAATATCCGCCTTCTCTGCCAACCAGGGGAATGTTCCGCCTCTGGCGCGAGAAGACACGGCGCATCGAAGCTGAATGATCGCGGAACGTCTCCAACTCGCCCGGCATCTTGCGGAACAACACTTCAAACGTCTCGATGAACTCACGCACGAACTTGCGCTCCACGATCTGCAAGTTGCTGATCACCCAACATCGATCCTCGAAGTTCCAGTAATACGCCAGCCCGGCAAAATCATACTCCCCTGTGACGTAGGGAAAAAACGGAAACGTCCGGCACGAGAGCGAGCGGTTCTCGCGCTCGCAGTGCGCCGCTCCCTTGCACTCGATAGCCCGGCAGTCGTGCGGCAGTTCGCTCTTGATCTTCCGCCCGGCGGCAGAGTCCGGTCGGTAAAGCCGCCACAGATCGGTGCGCGATTTCAGAAATTTCCATTCCTCAATTGTCACAATCGGCACGGCGTGAGACGTGTCACAGCACACTGGCACACCGCCGTTGTGCGGCGCGCAATACTGCCCGCAATCGTAGCGCGACAGCGCCGACTCAAATCCGGCATAAATTGATTTGTGGCCTTGCGGCTTCAAAGTCAAACGGGACACAAATGTTCTATATACCACTGACGACGCGGAATGTCTATGCCAATCTTTTTACCGGAGTATACTTTTGATATGTCCCCTCTCCGCCGAACCCTCTCCATCGTCGGCCTCATCATTCTCGCCGCCTCGCTCGTCGTGTTGGCCTTGTCGCTCTGGCCCACGGAGCGGAAATCCGACCGGCAAACTCTGCCCTCGGATGATCTCTCCCTGCCCACGCCGGAGTCGCCACTGCCGATCTTGTTCATGGGCGCAGTGCTTTCACCGCAGAGATCGCGGAGGCCACAGAGAAGAAAGATTGGGGCATTGATCATGATCGCTGCGATTCTGCTCGCGGCCTGTGGCGGCGGGGCCCCCACCGCCTCTCCCACCGAGATAGACACCACCGTCGAGCCGGTACCCACATTCGTCGTCGAACTCACACGGGAGCCTACCAACCTGCCGCAAACGGCGACCGCCCCGCCGGCCTTCATTCCCACCTCCATGCCGCGCCCGCCCGAATCGCGCGCCGTCGAAGTGGAATACCCGGTCAAACTCCGCGTCGGTGATTCGGATGTAGTGCGCCTCGCGCTCGTCGTCTCCACCGATGGCACGTATCTCACCCCGACCGCCGAGAGCGGGGGCGCCGCCGTCATCGGCGAGCCGGTGAAAATTCCCAACCTTTACGACACGCACACGCTCACCGCCGTCGCGCGTTTCGATTCCGTCGGGCTTTCGATTGACCGCGCCGGCGATTGGGAACAGCCCGTGCTTCCCGGGGAGAACGTGACCTGGCGCTGGACGATTGCCGCCGACGACCCCGGGCGCCAGCGCGCGAACTTGATCATTTATCTGCACTTTGTTCCGAAGTCGGACGGAGAAATTTTGGAGAAAGAATTGTGGGCCCGCACGCTGACGATTGAGACCACCACCGTGTTCGGCCTCAGCGGGCCGGCCGCTCAAGCGTTTGGCGCAGTGGGCGGCATCGTCGGCTTCGTGCTGGGTTTCCCGTTTGCGGACAATGTTTTGCTCTGGCTGTGGAAGAAGATCACCGGCAAGCCGCAGAAGAGGAAATAGGATACTCAGGGGGCCAGCAAATACTCGTTTGCGCCTTCACAAACTCCATCGCGCCGCGCACGTCGTTCGCTTCGAGCAATCCCAACGTTGTCAAAGCGCCATCGCTCTCGCCGGAGTTTCGCAAATCAAATAGCAGAACGCCGTAGCCCCGCGCCGTCAACAACGCCGCGTCGTCCAGCATCCCTTCGCGGTTGCCGCCGTGCCCGTGCCGGGTGGATCACCACCGCGCCGTTCTTCGTCGGCGCGTACCAACCGCGCAGGGTCAACCCGTCCGACGAAAGAAAACTCACCGATTAAGTGTCCGTGATGCCGACAGAGTCGGGCGCGTGCGTGAGAGGTACGCGCCCTGGATGAACAATCCCGTAGGCCCGCGAACGCGCCAGCCAAACTCCGAAGCCCGGCGCGGCACTCAGCAGAAGAAAGACGGCAAATGACGACAGTCGGATCATTTTCTTCATGTCATTCTGGCCCGTAGCTCGCCGCCGATGGAAACAAAATGAAATCGGTGATAATCACGCCGACGATGAGCAGTGAGCCAACGGTGAAGAAGCCGGTCAGCCCCCACCATCGCGGAAGGGTTGTCAGCAGGGCGGCGATCACAACGCCGCCCAACGTGGCGCCTGCGCTGCTGACATTGCGAATCAGTCCCGCCAACGGGCGGTTGCCCAAAAACCACAACCCCACGCCCAGCAGAATACTAAAGGTGCTAAGCCCGAATGCGATTCTGAATGATTGTATTCCGCTGAGACCAGGCGCGTTGAAAACCACAATGCCGCAGGTAGTTCCTTGTGTCGGCAGTTTGTGTTGATACGACGCAAGAATGTTGACCAAAATCAGCCGTTTGAATATCAACTCGCGCGCGCCCACGTTCCATTGGCGCTTTTGCGTCTCTCCGGGTTTGAGGAGAATGAACTCATCGCGCGTGATTTCTCCGCCGACATGGCTGAACACAGCGCTGACCGTTGCGGTGATCAGAACGTCCGTCGAATTGGTGAAAGCCGCCGTGATCGCCCCGGGTTCGCCCTCGGCCAGCATCAACGGGCATCGCAGGGTCTTCAACGACGATTCGGCAGAGCGTTGATCGTAAAGAGTGGCTTCGATCTCGGCCCACGCCATCGCGCCGCTCAGAGTTAATCCTAAGACGACACCTCCCGCGAAAAGGATTAGACCGCCTACCGAAGTTGCACTTTTGAGAGACATCGCGTTTGCCCGGAGGTGGTTTCATATGCCCGCCGCCACTGCCACCCTGAGCGAAGCGAAGGGTCTCAGGGCGAGATTCTTCGCCGCTTCGCGGCTCAGAATGACATCTTTGGAGTTATGAAACTGCCACTACCGAACCCCCATCCGTTTACACAACTACTTGACTATACGACCGCTTCGCGCGACTACTTGGCTACCTGACTACCTGACTACTCGACTACATCGCGGATACAATCCGCTCCTACGATTACTCGACTACCCGACTACTTGACTACCTGCACCCTCCCCAACCATTCCCTCACTGCGCCGGTCGGTTCTGCTTTCGCCACTGCAAGGATCAACACCTTCAACTCGTAATCGTCCGCTGTCGGCGGTCTGCCGTCAATCATAACCGCCCTCACCGAATCGTCCACCCACCTCAGCGGCAGATAGCCGATGCCGTTCGGAGTCCCGGCTACAAACTTCAGCATGGCTTCCGGCGTCGGCATCACGACCGCCGTCAGCGCGGGCTTCACGCCGCGCAGGGCCATCGCCTCAAACACAATTCGCGTGTCGTCGCCATCTTCGCCGACGGCCACCGTCCACGCGCCCGTGCGTCCGGCAAAAATATCCTGCACTTGCAAAAGGCTCAGATCCTCCGTCGTGTTCGCCGGATTGACCACCACGGCGATCTGCTCTTCGCCCAACGGCGCGGCCCACAGGATCGAATTTTCGGGAAGATATAGCGTGAGGCCAACGTCAACCGAATCCCCGGCCACCTTCGCCAGCAGATCGGAGTTGGA
>CAYYCF010000009.1:4113-12435 GCA_964470235.1 uncultured Anaerolineales bacterium
GTTCGCGTTCGCCGTCCGAATCGTTCCGCCACCGCCAATATCGCCGCCGTGCCGATGAGCAATGCCGCAATGCCGCGCGTGTTGCCAAAAGCCGATTCAAAAAAATCCTTGAATGCCAGCCCCAACGCCACTGCCGGGATCGTCGCCAGCACGATCAGCCAGCCGAGTTTTGCTTCCGCGCTCTCAATGGGTTTGCCTTTCAACAAATCTCGAAGCGCCGCGTGCGCGATTGCTATCAGATCGCGCCAAAAATAGACGACGACGGCTAGCAGTGTTCCCCACTGCACCAGCACGTCAAAGGCAAATGATGGCGCGGGCCAGTTCAAGAGCCAGGGGACGAGGACCAGATGCGCCGAAGACGAGACCGGAATAAATTCGGTTGCGCCCTGCACAACGCCCAAGACAAACGCTTGAATTAGTGACATGAAAGAAAAAGTCTCTGTTCACCGCAAAGGCGCGAAGCGCGCGAAGTTCTCAATTTTCCTTCGCGTTCTTTGCGTCTTCGCGGTTCGATGAATTGTAATTTCGCAAGAAATCCTCTGCGTAATTCTCAAACACCCCATTGAGGATCGCCGCCCGCATTTCGCGCATGAGGGTCAATAGCATATGGATATTGTGCATCGTCAGCAGGGTCGCGGCCAATATCTCTTTGGCGACGATGAGATGGCGAACGTACGCCCGCGTGAAATTCGCGCAACAGTAGCACGCGCAACCTTCCTCCACCGGGCGATGATCGCGCGCGTACTTTGTGTTCTTCATGTTGAGCCGCCCGCGCCGGGTCATGGCCGCGGCGTTGCGCGCCACCCGGGTGGGCAGAACGCAATCAAAGATGTCCACCCCGCGCAGAATACTGTTCACCAAATCTTCCGGCGAGCCGACGCCCATGAGATAACGCGGCCTGTTTTCCGGCAAGACGGCGTTCACGCACTCAATCGTGGCGTGCATCTGCTCTTTGCTCTCGCCTACCGCCAGCCCGCCGATGGCATAGCCCGGAAAATCCAGCTCCATCAAAAAACGCGCCGAACTCTCGCGTAGGTCGGGAAAGATTCCACCCTGCGCGATTCCGAATAGCGCTTGATCTGGTTTCCGGTGAAAGTTCCGGCATCGTTCGGCCCAATCGTGTGTGCGCGCCAGCGCGATTTCATTGTACGTCCGATCCAGCGGCGGCGGGCATTCGTCAAAAGCCATAATGATGTCCGCGCCGAGATTGTTTTGAATCTCGATGGACTTCTCCGGCGTGAAACGATGGATCGAGCCGTCAATGTGGCTTTTGAACGTCACCCCGTTGGAATCGATCTTGCGCGTGTCGGAAAGTGAGAACACTTGAAAGCCGCCGCTATCGGTAAGGATGGGGCTCGGCCACTGCATAAATTCGTGCAGGCCGCCCAGTTCTTTCACCAATTCATCGCCAGGGCGAAGATACAAATGATAAGTGTTCGCCAGCACTAGCGACGCGCCGAGGTCGTGCAGTTGCGCCGGAGTGACGGCCTTCACCGCGCCCTGCGTGCCGACCGGCGCGAAGACGGGTGTGAGCAGATCGCCGTGCGGGGTATGAAAAACTCCGGCGCGGGCGTGGCCGGAGCGGGCAACTACGTCAAATTCAAACATGCGGGAACCACGGATTACACAGATTTCACAGATTATGTTTTTCAAATCAGTGTAATCTGTGAAATCAGTGGTTTCTATAATTTCCAAACCATCGGCAGCACGACCACTACGACAATGAACAACACCACCGTCAACCCCGCCCCCACTTTCGTAAAATCGCGCGGCGTGTAACCGCCTGGGCCCATCATCAACACATTGACCGGATGCGCCGTCGGCGTGAGGAAGGCCATGGACGTGCCGAGCGCAACGGCCATCGCAAAGGCGCGCGGGTCACTGCCGATTTGCAGCGCGGCGCTGATCGCAATGGGCGCGAAGATCACCGCCGAGCCGACGTTGCCCAACACTTGCACGATGAGCGCGGTCGCTAAAAAGAGTCCGCCCGCCAGAGCTACCGGCCCCAGCCGCCCCAACGTGGCAACCAAGGCCTGCCCGATCAAGGCCGCTGCGCCGGAGTGATCGAGCGCGACGCCGAGCGGGATGAATCCGGCAATCAAAAAAATGGAACGCCACTCGACTGATTCGTAGGCGTCGTCCATCGTGAGGCAGCCGACCAACACCATGGCGATAGCCGCCGTGAAAAACGCTTCGGCAACGGGAATGATTTCCAGGGTGGCCAGCGCTAATGCGGCAACGAGAATGATCGCCGCCAGCGGCCCTTTGCGCGGTTGCAGAGTCGGGACGTCGCCGCCTTCGTCCAGCACCAGCACGCCGGGGTTGGCGCGCAATTGTTTGAGTTTAGCGCGCGGCCCTTGCACCAAGAGCGCATCGCCCAACAGGAGCGGTATGTTGCCCAGGGCGTCGCGAATGGCAACACCGCCGCGCCAGATCGAAAGCACCGTCAATCCATATCGGTCGCGGAAGTCTATCTCCTTCAGGGTCTTGTCGGCAAAAGGGGAGCGCGGGGCGAGTATCACTTCCACCAAATCAATTTCGTCTGACGCCAACTCGCCCGTCCACGTGGGGTCATCGGTATGGAGCAGGCCATAATAGGCCAACTCCACGTCGTCGGTGTAACCGCCCGCCAGCACCACATCGCCTTCGATGACCCGAAAATCTCTTTCGGGCGATAACGTCACTTTCCCTCCGCGTGACACGCCGATTACGGTGAGACCGAGCTTGTCGCTCCAGCCGCCGTCGGCCAGCGACACACCGGCCATGCTCGATTCGGGCGTCACGTATATCTGGCACATGCCTTGCTTCATTCCGTACAAGTCGGCCAGCTCTTTGGGATTGGCGGTGGCTCGCATCCGCCCGCCGGGACTGCGCTCCGGCAAGAGCTTGCGCCCGATGAACGTCATGTACAGGATACCGACGACGACGATTGGCACACCGACCGGCGCGAAGTCGAACAGCGAAAAGCCTTTCAAGTTCGCGTCGCGCAGGGCGTTGCTCACGAGAATATTTGAGGTGGTGAGCAAAGTAGCCATGCCGCCGAGTATCGTGGCAAACGAAAGCGGCATCAGCAGTTTGGATGGTTTGACATCGGTCTGGCGGGTAATGCCGATGATGGCCGGGAGGAGGACGGCTCCGGCGGCGATGTTGTTCATGACCAGTGAGAGCGTGGCCCCGGCGACCATGATCAATGGCACGAGCCGGCCCTCGCTGTTGCCCGCCAGTTTGAGTAAACGGTTTCCAATGGCGCGAGTGACGCCCGTGCGCTCCAGCCCGGCGGTGATGATGAAGATGGAAAGAACGGTGATGGTGGCTGACCGGCTGAACCCCGAAAACGCTTCTTGCGGTGTGACCAGGGCGGCGAGCGCCAGCACCACCACAGTCAACAGCGCGATCACGTCGGAGCGCAAACGTTCGGTGATTAATAATCCAGCCGCTATGATGACAATGGTAAAGACTATGGCGATTTGGGGAGTCATGGCGAGAGGGGATTATACAGAATATTGTCTTTTGGGACTTGGCAGTTGGGATTTGGGATTTATAATCTCCCCATGCCTTCCCACCCTCCTCGCCCCACCTTCGTCCTCGTCAACCTGTCCGCCATTCAACACAACGTCCGTCGCCTGCGCGAGATCACGAACACGCGCGTGATGGCGGTGGTAAAAGCCAACGCCTATGGGCATGGCGCGGTGGAAGTAGCCCGCGCCGCAGTGGACGCGGGCGCAGAGTGGTTGGGCGTGGCGTTTGCGGCCGAGGGCGTGGCCCTGCGGCAAGCCGGACTCGGCGTCAACCTATTGGTGTTGGGCTACACGCCGCCGGAGTTGGCCGCCGATGCCATCGAACACGATCTCTCGCTTGCCGTTTACGATCTCGATGTCGCGAAAGCCTATGCCGAATCAGCGCGGAGTCAAAATCGGCGCGCGCGCGTGCACGTCAAAGTGGATAGCGGCATGGGGCGGTTGGGCATTGCGCCCCGCGAAGCGGCTCGCTTTGTCGAAATAGTCTCGTCGTCGAGTAGTCTGGTGGTCGAGGGCGTGTTTACGCATTTTGCCACGGCAGATGAAGCGGATCAATCGTTTGCGCGCGAGCAACTGTCTTGCTTTCAAGACGTGATCGGCTCATTGAACGGCCGCCCGCCGTTCATTCACGCCGCTAATTCGGCGGCGGCGTTGAGCTTGCCCGACTCGCGATTTGATCTGGCGCGCGCCGGTATTGCCATCTACGGTCTTCACCCCTCGCCCGACGTGACCGTGCCGCCCGACTTCATCCCCGCTCTTGAATGGAAGTCAACCGTATCGCAAGTGAAGACTCTGCCGCCCGGCGCGCCGGTGAGCTACGGGCGTGAATATTTCACCCAAGGTACGGAGCGCATCGCCGTCATTCCCGTTGGTTACGCCGACGGCTTTCGCCGCTCCCCCAAAAACGTGGCGCAAGTGATCGTCGGCGGGCGGCGCGTGGCGGTGGTAGGGCGCGTGTGTATGGATCAGATCATGGCGAATGTGTCCGAAGTTCGAAACGTGAAAATGGGCGATGACGTGGTGCTGATCGGGAATCAGGGCCGGGCGCAGATCGCCGCCGATGACGCCGCCGCCTGGTGGGGAACGATCAACTATGATGTAACCAGCGGCATCATGGCCAGAGTGCCGAGGGTGTATCGCCGCTAGATGGCTGTTGCAAAGTCTATTGAAAATTCTGCCAAACTTGGGATTTGGACATTGGGATTTGGGATTTAGCTTTTCCTTGACTCATCCCGATCACAGTAATACAATCCCAAACATAATGTAACGACGGCGGGGAAGAGATTTCCCTTTCTTGGGAAGCGCCGAAGGGGCAAGGCCAACGCAGTTGGCTGAAACTCTCAGGCAAAAGGACCTCGCCGCCGCATCCTCTGGAAAGTCATCGCCGGAAAGCGGCGAACACCGACGGGGCAACCCCCAAGCCTCCTGAGCGGAGCGGCAGTTTTGTTCTGCCGCGCAGTCGAAGGAGAGCGGGGCGAATCTCTCAGGTTCATGACAGAGGGACGCAGACAGTTTATGCTGTAGGCGTCCCTTTTCGTTTAAAAAGCAGACACTAAAAAAGTAGCCACGTATACAAGTAAACAGGTAGATACGTTGACCTGCGTACCTGTGTACCTGTCTACCTGTCTGCCTGTAAACCCAACTTTCAAGGAGACCAACAATGAGCAATTACCCAACCGATCTGAAATACACCAAGAACGACGAGTGGGTGCGTGCCAGCGGCGCCGCCGGTACGGCGGGGCTAACCGATTACGCCCAAGAGCAGTTATCCGATATTGTGTTTGTCGAACTGCCGAGCGTGGGCGCAACGTTCAAGCAAGGCGAATCGTTTGCCGCCGTCGAATCGGTAAAGGCGGCCAGCGACGTGTACATGCCCGTCGGCGGCGAAATCACCGAGGTCAACGACTCGTTGGGCGAAACGCCGGAAGCGGTCAACAGCGACCCGTACGGGAAGGCGTGGATGGTGAAATTCAAGATCGCCAATCCGGCCGAACTCGATTCGTTGATGGACGCAGCGGCGTATGAGAAGTATTGCGCGGAAAGGGCGCACTGACTCGTGACGCGTGATGCGTAATTCCACGAACGCGCATCACGTATCACGCCTCACGCCTTCCTTCTGGAGACAGCGATGAGTTATACCCCTCACACCGACGCCGACCGCAAAGCGATGCTCGATGCCATTGGCATCAAAAGCACCGCCGAGCTTTTTGAGGACGTTCCGGCCAAGGTCCGCTTCCCCGAACTTGATCTGCCGGAGCCGCTCTCGGAACTGGAAACGATGCGCGAAATGGAAGAGCTGGCCGACTCTAACGCGCACGCGGGGACGGCGCCGTGCTTCCTCGGGGCGGGCGCGTACTATCACTTCAGCCCTTCGGTCGTCAACCATACGATCCTGCGCGGCGAATTTCTCACGGCCTACACCCCGTATCAGCCCGAAGTTTCGCAAGGCACACTGCAAGCGATCTTTGAATATCAATCCATGATCTGCGCGCTGACCGGCATGGAAGTGTCGAACGCCAGTCATTACGACGGCGCAACTTCTCTAGCCGAAGCCGTGATCATGGCGGTCAGCCACTTCAAAGAAAAACGGACGAAAGTGATCCTCGCGCCGTCCGTACATCCGCAGTACCGCGCCGTCGTCCGCACGTACACGCAGGGCATGGGGCTGACGGTTACCGGCGACGGCGAGCCTGATCTTAAGTTGAGCGATCTCACGCCCATGCTCGACCCGAACACGGCGCTGTTCGTGGCGCAGTATCCGGACTTCTTCGGCGGAATCGAAGATTTGCGCGCAGTGGCAAAAGCAGTTCACGACGCCGGGGCGTTGTTCTGCGTAGTGACGAATCCGGTTGCGCTCGGGTTGCTTAACCCGCCCGGCGCGATGGGCGCGGATATCGTCGTGGGCGAAGGCCAGCCGCTCGGCATCCCGCTTTCGTATGGCGGGCCGTATCTCGGCTTCTTCGCCACGAAAAAGGACTACGTCCGCAAAATGGCCGGCCGTTTGGTCGGGGAGACGCTGGACGCCGCCGGCAAAAAGGGTTACGTGTTGACTCTGGCGACGCGCGAACAGCACATCCGCCGCGAGAAGGCCACCTCCAACATCTGCACCAATCAAGGGCTGATGGCGCTGGCGGCGGCGGTGTACATGTCCGTGATGGGGAAGCACGGGCTGCGGCGCGTGGCCGAAATTTGTTACCAGCGCGCCCATTACGCCGCCGATCAGATCGATCAACTGGGCGAGTACAGCGTGGCGCGCAACGGCGCGTTCTTCCACGAGTTCGTGGTCAAATGTCCGCGCCCGGTGGCTGAACTTAACGACGATCTGCTGCACAATTACGGCATCATCGGTGGTTACGATCTGGGGCAGGATTACGCGCATCTGGATAATCACATGCTGGTGTGCGTGACCGAAATGCTCGACCCCGACGACATTGATGCCTTTGTGGAAGCGTTAGGAGAACTGGAATAATGACCGAATCTCTCATTTACGAACTTTCTTCTCCCGGCCGCGAAGGCGTGAGCCTGCCGCAACCGGATGTGCCGCTGACCGACCTGCCGGCCGGACTCGTGCGCGAGGTCGAGGCGTTGGATTTGCCCGAAGTGTCGCAGTTGGACGTGGTGCGCCACTACAACCACCTTTCGATTTTGAATCACTCGATTGATCGCGGCTTTTACCCGCTGGGCAGTTGCACCATGAAATACAACCCGCGCATCAACGAGGATGCGGCGCGGCTGCCAGGTTTTGCCAACTCGCACCCTCTGCAAGCCGCCGAATCGGTGCAGGGCAATCTGGCGTTGATGTATCAATTGCAGGAATGGTTGAAAGAGATCGGCGGGTTTGCGGCGGTTAGTTTGCAGCCGGCGGCGGGCGCGCACGGCGAGTTCACCGGCATTTTGATGATGCGCGCTTATCACCTGGATCGCGGCGACACGGTGCGCAAGAAGATTCTCATCCCGAATTCGGCGCACGGCACGAATCCGGCCAGCACCACAATGAGCGGCCTCGAAGTGGTGGAACTGCCCTCTGACCCGCGCGGTAACATCGATCTGGAAGCGCTCCGCACCGCGTGCGGCCAGGACGTGGTGGGGCTGATGATCACCAATCCGAACACGCTCGGCCTGTTTGAAGAGCATATCGAGGAAGTGGTCAAGCTGGTGCGCGAGTGCGGCGGGCTGGTGTACGGCGACGGCGCGAACATGAACGCGATGGTGGGCGTGGCCCGCCCCGGCGACTTGGGCTTCGACGTGATGCACTACAACTTACACAAGACCTTCTCCACGCCGCACGGCGGTGGCGGGCCGGGCAGTGGGCCGGTGGGCGTGTCGGAACGGTTGAAGGATTTCTTGCCCGGGCCGGTCGTCGGAATCGTGGACGAGGGCAGTGATGAAGAGCCGCCGCTGTACGGCTACGTCACGCCGAAAAAATCCATCGGCAGACTCAAGGCTTTCAACGGGCAGTTTGGAATGCACGTGCGCGCGTACACTTACATTCGCGTGCACGGCGCGTCGGGGTTGCGCGCGAATTCGGAGTTGGCCGTGTTGAACGCGAACTATCTGCTGTCGAAACTCAAGGACGCGTACGTGCTGCCGTACGACCGCGTGTGCAAGCACGAGTTTGTGTTGGAAGGCCACTGGAGCGACGCGCCCGAGGTGCACGCGCTCGACATCAGCAAGCGGTTGATGGATTTTGGAATTCATCCGCCGACGAACTACTTTCCATTGATCGTCAAAGAAGCGTTGATGATCGAGCCGACGGAAACGGAGAGCAAGGAAACGCTCGACGCCTTTGCCGAAGTGATGTTGA
>CAYYCF010000009.1:12535-22603 GCA_964470235.1 uncultured Anaerolineales bacterium
TGTGGGCGACGGACACGAGTCCCTAGGCTACGTCGCTCATCCTGTTGAGGTGCCGGTCGTCGCCCAGTAGGTACGTTTTCTTGCCCTCGACGTATAGCCGAATGAAGCCGGTGTTGGGCAAAGCGAAGTGAGTAGGTTTTTCAAGCGGAATGCCGAGCGCGTGCGCCAGATAGGTGTTCAGCGTGCCGCCATGACTAACGACGGCGATGGTTTCATCCGTATGCGCCGCGATGATGTCGTTTATGGCGGCGGCGGCGCGTTTGACGATGGCCTCTTGCGTCTCGCCGCCGGGCGGGCCGACGATGCGCCAGTTGCCGTTGAATCGCTCCGGGAAGCGTTCATTCGCTTCGTCGCCCGTCAGCCCCGTCCACTCGCCGATGTTCCGTTCTTTGAGTCGATCGTCCAGCCTGATTTTGATGTTGAGCGGCGCGGCGATGATCTCCGCCGTTTCGCGGGCGCGCAAAAGGGGACTGCTGTACACGGCGTCGAGCGATTCGGCTTGCAGAGACGCCGCCAGCGCGCGCGCCTGCTCCCGGCCGATCTCGTCCAGCGGCGGGTCGGCCCAGCCCTGCATACGGCCGGTGGCGTTCCAGGTAGAGCGGGCGTGGCGGATGAGATAGAGGAGAGTCATTTTTTCTTTGGAAACCGGCTCAACACCGTCGCCGCCTCCGGCGGGCGAGTTTTGCCGCCCGTTGCCGACAGGGCGGATTCGACTTCGCCTTGCGATTTCGGCCTGGGGCTGACCTTGACCAACGCTTCGCCCGCGCCTTGCATGACGACGACTGCCGCGCCTTCTTTCATGAATTTCAAATCAATGTGCGCTTGGCCGAGCCGGAAGCCTTCGGTGTCAATGGAGCAACAGGTCACTTCGCCGATCACGTTGCCTTCCCCGTCGAACACCGGGTCGCCGTTGTGCGCCATACGGCCGGACTTGGCGTTGAAGCGGAAGCGCGCGACTTCGCGTTTGCGATTCTTCTCTTGAGCGATGAAGGCTTTGCGCCCGACGAACCAGGGTTTGTGCATTTTGACGTAACTTTCAAAACCGGCGTCGCCCACGCCCAGGTCGAGATGCCCGGCCATTTCGTCGCCGTAAAGGGGCAGGCCCGCTTCGGTGCGGAGCGAGTCGCGGGCGGCGAGGCCCACCGGCTTAATGCCCAACGGCGTTCCGGCGCTCATTAGCGCGTTCCACAGCCCGACGGCGTTGTCGGGATGCACGAATAGTTCAAAGCCCATTTGCTCGCCGGTGTATCCGGTGCGGGCGATGATCAAATCAAAACCACCCACTCTGGCACGACACAACTCAGTGCGTTTGAGATTTGAGATTTGGAGTTTGGAGTTAGCGTCAGCGCCGAGGGCGAGCAGAATATCGCGCGCTTTCGGGCCTTGCAGGGCGATGTCCACCCGCATGTCGGCGCCGGAGGAGTCGGCGCGCAAGTTGCGGAGGGCGACGGAGTGGCGACCAGGCGCGGCGGCCCACGGGCGATCCGGATCGATCATCACTTCTCCCCGTTGTGCGGCGTTGATCCACGCCCAATCTTTGTCGTCGTTGGAGGCGTTGACCACGATCAAGTAATGATCTTCGGCCAGGCAATAGAAATAGCAATCGTCGTGAACGTGCGCGTCGGGCGCGAGGAATTGCGAATACATGCTCTGGCCGGGCCTGAGCGCGGCAACTTCGTTCGTCGTCACAGCGTCGAGGAAGGCGCGCGCGCCTGCGCCTTGCGCCTCCCATACGCCCATGTGACTCACGTCAAAGAGTCCGGCGGCTTGCCGTGTGGCTTGATGTTCCTCCAACACGCCCGTGTATTGCACCGGCATTTCCCATCCGGCAAACGGCACCATGCGCCCGCCGAGTTCGCGGTGCGTTTCGTTGAGTTTCGTTTTCCTCAACGGCGGGTCAGCGGGTTCAGTCCAATGGAAGTGTGGTAGGGGCGTACCCTTGTGGTCGCCCGTGATGCCGATGAAGTAGGGTTTGGTAGGGTCGGTGGCCTCTCCCTCACCCCCGACCCGCCCTTTGGGCGTCCCGCTGGGAGAGGGGAGTGGATCGCGCACGATGACTGGGCCGGGGAGTTTGCGATACGGATCGTTTGAGTCGAATGCGACGTAGCCATCGGACAGATCGCGCAACCAAGTGGCGACAAGGGAAGCCGAAGCGGAGGGAACGGTGAGGGTGAAACGGTGGCGGTTCGCCCGTGTAAGAGTCGCACGGCAGAGATGGGTAGCGGCGTGAATCTCGGTCGGTTGTGAGAGTCCGTCGGCCAACGCATAAACATCATTCGCCGTAGCCCAATATAAAAATTCTTCGGCGCAGTCTCCGGCAATTTCGATGTTAGCATTTTTGCCCTTGGGCGCACGGTCGTCGAGATAATAGAAGTGTGGGTAGCCGTGCGTCGTCGGCGTGAAATCAATGCCAACGGATTGCGCCAGATCGCGAATTTTGATTTTGGCGTCGTTGAGGGCGTCGAAGTCCACTTTGGCGCGGAAGAGGTCGCCCTTGCGTCCCGAATAGGCGTAAGGCTGACAGGCCTTCAATACCTGCGCCATGTGCGCGGCGAGTTGATCAATGTGCGATTCTTTGAAGCCGCGTTGAGTGATCCACGGCGTTCCCAAACGCAGGCCGGAGGGGTTGAGCGCGCCTTTGTCGCCTGGGATGGTGTTGCGGTTGACGACCACTCCGGCGATGTCGAGAATGCGCGCCGCGAAATCGCCCATCAGCGGCGTGCCGTCCGCGCCGAGGACTGTTTTGCAATCGAGGTTGAAAAGATGGGACTCGGTGCCGCCAAACGGAATCTTGAATCCGTGCGCTTTCATTTGGTCGGCGAAGCGGGCGGCGTTGACGACGGTTTGTTTTTGCAACGCCTTGTATTCGGGCGTGGCGGCCAGTTTGAAGGCCAGCGCCAGGCCGACAAAGACGTTGATGTGCGGGCCGCCCTGCTCGCCAGGGAACACGGCGCGATCAATTTTTTTCGCCAGCGCAAAGTCGGTGGTGAGGATGCACGCCCCGCGCGGGCCGTTCATGGTTTTGTGCGTGGTGAAGCTGACGGCGTGCGCGTAACCGATGGGCGAGGGGTACACTCCGGCGACGATCAAACCGGCGACGTGCGCCATGTCGGCCAGCAAATACGCGCCCACCGAGTCGGCGATTTCGCGGAAGCGTTTGAAGTCGGCCGCCCACGGGTACGAGGAGTAGCCGACGATGATCATCTTTGGTTTGTGTTCTTTCGCCAATCGTTCCACTTCGTCCATGTCAATCCTTTCGGTTTGCGGATTGATGGTATAGGGGACGATGTTGTAATACTTGCCGCTGCGGTTGACGGCCGAGCCGTGCGAGAGGTGGCCGCCGAAGAGCAGGTTCATGCCCATCACCGTGTCGCCGGGGTTGACGAGGGCGTGATACACGGCGTTGTTGGCCGGGCCGCCGGAGAGGGCTTGCACGTTGACGAAAATTTGGTCGGCGCCGATGTCTTTGGTGGCGAATAGTTCGGCGCAGCGGCGGCGGGCGAGAGCCTCCACCGTGTCGGCATACTCCACGCCTTTGTAATAGCGCGGGTCGGCGTAACGGCGGTAGTGCGCCAATCGCGTTTCGTGATCGAAGATGTCTGCTTCTTTCATGTATCGCGAGTCATCGTCGGGGTAGCCCTCGGCGTAAATGTTGTGGAAGGCGGTGGCGAGCGATTCGCGCACGGCCAGCGGCGCGGTGCTTTCGGAAGCGATGAGGATCAGCTTGCGGTATTGCCGCTCGGCCTCGATGTCGGCCAGTTCGGCCAGTTGTGGGTCGAGGTCGCGGAGGGTGCCGCGGAAGAGAAAGTCGGACATGGGGATACTCCTGTGTGTATTTTTTTACCGCAAAGGCGCGAAGGTCGCCAAGATTTGTTTTCTTTTCTTCGCGTTCTCGGCGTTCTTCGCGGTTAATTTTATTCGGAGTCAACAACTCGCCACAAATACCACGAGGCGACCGTGCGATAAGGCCGCCAGGGCTCGGCGAGCAGTATCATGCGCTCGGGCGCTGGTTCTTTCCGCAGGCGGAACAATTTCTTGAATCCTTGCCGGATACCGAGATCGCCCACTGGCAGCACATCCGGGCGGTTGAGGGCGAACATAAGGAACATATCGGCCGTCCACGGGCCGATGCCTTTCACTTGTATCAAGTGGTCGGCTATTTCTTCGTCCGTCATCTGTGGAAAGCGGCGCGGCTGGATCGTGCCGTCGAGAAATTTGGCGGCGAGATCGAGAAGGTAGGTCGCTTTTTGAATCGAGAGTCCGGCGGCGCGCAGGCGGGGCAGGGGGATGGTGACGAGTCCGGCAGGTGTTGGGAAGCGGCGCTTCGGAAACAAATCGAGAAAGCGTTTGAAGATGGCGTCGGCGGCGGAGCCGGAAATTTGCTGATAGACAATAGACTCGGTGAGGGCGCGGAAGGCGTTGGGGCTCGGATGAAACTGCGCCGGGCCGTGGGCGGCAATGAGCGGCCCGAGGTGCGGATCGCGGCGCAGGTGCCACATTGCTTTTGGAAGATTGAGGGCTTGCGGGGAGGCGGGCATAAGAGGGGAGTGGGCGAAGCAGGGCTCGAACCCGCGACCTCCTCGGTGTAAGCGAGGCGCTCTAACCAACTGAGCTATTCGCCCGGTGAATGGGATTATATCATGTCGGGGCGAAGCATTCGCTCAAGCCACCGAGTTGGCGCGTTGGGGCGAAGCACTCGCTTATTGCTTTCTAAGGAGTCAAGGACCTCAAAGCGAATGCTTCGCCTTTACGGGATTACACACTCTGCTTTAGAATAGCCATCCATGATCTGGATTCCCTACGCCCTCATTACTGCTCTCGCTCTTGCCGCCGCCGATTTCTTTGTCAAACTTGCGGCGGGCAAACTCTCGAACAGTTTGGCATTGTTGATCTACGGGAGCTGTGCGTTTCTCACCGGACTCGGTTGGGTGGTATGGCAGAAGTTCAACGGCGCGACACAGTTCGCGCAGGCAAACGGGGTGTGGGCCGCGCTCGGCGTGGGCGTGTCGTTCAGCATTGTCACCATTGGCTTGTATGCCACGTTTGCCGCAGGCGCGCCGATCTCGGTGGCTTCGCCCGTCATTCGTCTGGGCGGGTTGCTGTTGGCCGGTCTGGCGGGCGTGATTCTGCTGCGCGAGCCGCTGACGCTGCGGTACACCATCGGCGTGGCGTTGGTGTTGGGCGGGATGTATTTAGTGATCACACGGTAAGCAGCGGGGAGAGAGGCAGAACACACGGTGATTTACCTTCGCTATCAAAAAAACGGCGAGGCGCGTTACGGCTGGCTGGACGGCGTGCACGTTGGCGCGGTGACGGGCGACGTGTTCGGCGCGTTCAAACGCGAGGGCATTGTGGCCGAAGTGCGCGATGTAAAAATCTTGCCGCCGGTCACGCCGAGCAAAATTATCGCCGTCGGCCAGAATTACAAAGCGCGCGCGCTGGAGCAAGGACTCGAACTGCCGGACATTCCGCCGCTGTGCCTCAAGCCGCCCAGCGCGATCATCGGTCACTGCGAGGAAATCGTTCTACCGCCGCAATCCGCCGAAGTGGAGCATGAGGCGGAGCTGGCAGTGATCGTTGGACGCCGCGCGCGCTGGGTGTCGGTGGAAGACGCCCTGAAGTTCGTCTGGGGGTATACGTGCGCCAATGACGTGACGGCGCGCGATCTAGAACGGCGTGACGCGCAGTTGACGCGATGCAAAGGCTTCGACACGTTTTGCCCGCTGGGGCCGTGGGTGTCCACCGACGTCGATCCGGCTGACGTGGTGATCACCTGCGCGGTCAACGGTCAAGTGCGGCAGATGTCCTCGACGCGCGAATTGCGGTTCTCCGTTCCGCAATTGGTGGCCTTCATTTCGTCGGTGATGACGCTCGAACCCGGCGATGTGATTCTCACCGGCACGCCGGCCGGGGTGGGGCCGCTTGTCGCCGGTGACACGATTGAGATTGAGTTGGAAGGCGTGGGGACGTTGGTGAATACGGTGAAGGCGTAAAAATCCCAAATCCCAAATCCCAATTTCCAAATCCCAAAAACAGGAGCGAAGGTATGGGTTTGAAACCCGATCATTGGATCAAAAAGATGGCGCTGGAACAACGGATGATCGAGCCGTTTGTCGAGGGGCAGGTGCGCGACGGGGTGATTTCGTACGGCGTGTCGTCGTACGGCTACGATATCCGCGTGGCGGACGAATACAAAATTTTCACCAACGTGTACTCGGCAATCGTGGACCCGAAGCATTTTGATACGCGCTCGATGGTGGACTATAAGGGCGACGTGTGCGTGATCCCGCCGAACTCGTTTGCGCTGGCGCGCACGGTGGAGTACTTTCGCATCCCGCGCAGTGTGCTGACGGTATGTTTGGGGAAAAGCACGTATGCGCGCTGCGGACTCATAGTGAACGTGACCCCCTTCGAGCCGGAGTGGGAAGGTTTTGTGACGCTAGAGATTTCAAATACGACTCCGCTTCCGGCGCGCATTTATTCCAACGAAGGCATCGCGCAGGTGTTGTTCTTTCAAGCGGACGAAGAATGTACGATCTCGTACGCCGACAAAAAGGGAAAGTATCAAGCGCAGAAGGGTGTTGTGCTGCCGAGGTTGTAGTGAACGTGGGCGGTGTTCGCCTTGTTCACCGGGCTGCGTCACGCCGAAACCTTTTTGACAACGGAATTAAGGTTGCTTCTGGACGTACGGATAGGCGAGTATCTTTTCGTCCAGCGTCATGATCGGGCAGTTGTGCACGCGCGCTGTCGCCACGATGATTTGATCCGCAGGATCGCGATGGAACTCACCGGGCAATTGCGTCGATTCAACTGCAATGGTGGGGGTTAGTTCAAGCAGTCGGATACCGGGGTAGGCCAACGCCTGTCCGAGCCATTCGCCGACAGGGATTGGCAGTTGAAGACGGTTGTATTCAACCAACTTGGCAATCTCCCAACACGAGATCGCGCTGATGCCAAGGCTTTGTTCCTCTTCCTGCTGCAAAATCGCCTGACACGCAGCGGGCAATTTTGCGTCGCCGTGGATCCACCAGACCCGAATGTGCGTGTCGAGGACAATCACCTCATGATCTCCCAGTCAGATTGGGCAATCGGTTCGGTTGGGTCAATGTAAGTAACTGGCAGGCCACGCAGTGGATAGCGATTGCGCGCAGGCGGCGGTGTCTTAACTAAAATGATGACTTCGACCACTTCGCCCTCTCGGAAGGGGAGACTCTTCAAGACGAGAATGCTGTTTTGGGTGAGCTTGGTTTCGAGACGATAGGCTTGCATTTTGCCCTCCGCGTTGGGGCTGTTGATATTATACGTCATACCCAAAAGCTTTGATTTGCCGGATCGCCTGCGTCTCCCGTTCGATGACGACACGTCTCTTGTCGGCGCGCGTTCCGGTTCAATCGCCGCCGGGGACTGTGAGAGTGTCTCACCCCACCGCGCTGATCTGCACGCCCTGCCCATCCACCGGCAGCACAAAAGTTTTGCACCGAAGGCCGCTCGACTCAAACGCGGCCTTCATCGCGTTTGCGATCTCCCAATGTTTATCGGGCGCGAAGGCGGCCAGGCCCGGCCCTGCGCCGGAGAGGGCCACCGCCGCCGCGCCCGCTTCGCGCGCCGCTTGCACTGCCGAATCGAATCCCGGAATCAATTTGCGGCGGTACGGCTGATGCAGTTTGTCCGTCATCGCGAAGGCCAGCAAATCGTAATCGCCCGTTTGCAGCGCCCGCGCCACAAACAAAGATCGCCCGATGTTGAACACGGCATCGGCCAGCGGCACGGTGGTTGGCAGGGCTTCGCGCGCTTCAATCGTCGAAAGTCGAATCTCCGGCAGGGCAATGGCCACTTTCATCGGCGGCACTTCTAACGAGGCGTGCATCAATTCGTCGCCTGCCGCGCTCACTAACGTCAGCCCGCCGAACAAGGCCGCCGCCGCGTTATCGGGATGCCCTTCAAGTTTGTGCGCGCGCCGCAACAGATCCGATCGAGTCAGTGGATTTTCGAGTAACGCGTTCGCGGCGACCAGGCCGCCGACCACTGCCGCCGCGCTCGAACCCAATCCCGACCCAAGCGGGATACCGTTGTTCGCCCTGATACGCAGGCCGACCGGCCCGTGACCGGCGGCCTCCCACACCGAGTCGGCGGCGAGGGCGATCAAATTGCTTCCGTCTGCCGGCAATTGCTCTGCGCCCTCACCTTCGATCTCGATTTCCAATCCAGAACCTGGATCAAGCCGCGTAAATTCGACCGTGTTGTATAACGCGAGCGCAAGACCGAGACAATCGAAGCCTGGGCCGAGGTTGGCGGTGGAAGCGGGGATGAGGACGCGGACGCGGGAAGGCATAAAGCAATACTCAATACCCAATGCCGAATACGAGGCGTGTATTGTGTATTGGGTATTGAGTATTCATTGTATTAGCTCGTCAAGCGCGCTCAACTCTGCCGGAATGGTTTTGATCTCCGGCGCGCGCGAGGTGACGGCATCGGGGTCTTTGAGGCCGTGGCCGGTGAGCACCGCGACGACGGTTTGATTCGCCGGATCGAGACGACCCTCGCGGACTTCTTTTGCAAACCCGGCCAGTCCGGCGGCGGAGGCCGGTTCGACGAATACGCCTTCGCGCGCGAGACGCCGCCACATCGCCAGAATTTCATCGTCGCTCACGGCGATGATTCTGCCATTGGATGCTTCGGCGGCCTCCAGCGCTTCCTCGCCGCGCGCCGGCCGGCCAATGCGAATTGCAGTGGCGACCGTTTCTGGCTTCTCCACGGCGTGGCCGATCACGAGGGGGGCCGCCCCTTCGGCTTGCGCCCCCAACATGCGCGGAAGCGATTGTGATTCTCCGGCGGCGTGGTACTGTTCAAAGCCCATCCAATACGCCGTGATGTTTCCGGCGTTGCCCACCGGCAAACACAACCAGTCGGGCGCGCGACCGAGCGCGTCGCAAATTTCAAACGCTGCCGTTTTCTGGCCCTCCATGCGATAGGGATTGATCGAGTTGACGAGCGTAACGGGTCGCCGATCTGAAATTTCACGCACCATTGTCAGCGCGTCGTCGAACGATCCGCGAATGGCGATCACTTCGGCGCCATAGGCTAATGCTCCGGCGATCTTTCCGGCCGCCACTTTGCCTTGCGGCACTAGCACCACACAACGCATCCCGGCCCGGGCCGAATACGCCGCCGCCGAGGCCGCCGTGTTGCCCGTGCTGGCGCAGATCGTGACCTTCGCGCCTTCATACGCCGCTTGGGTGATGGCGGCGGTCATGCCCCGATCTTTGAACGAGCCGGTGGGATTAAGGCCTTCATATTTGAGAAAAAGCTGAAGGGCCGGGGCAATCTCGGCGGCCAGGCGCGGCGCGGGAATTAGCGGCGTGTTCCCCTCCAACAACGTGATCGGCTGCGCGCCCGAATCTAGCTTGAGATATTTTCGGTAATATGCGACAATTCCCGGCCACGAGGACATGCGGGCGATTATAGCATGTGACATTTTTCTATTGTTCAGGAGGGGAGTGCGATGCAAAAGAAAACATTTTTCATTCCGGTAATTGTTCTGGTGGTGGCCGCGCTGGCGTGCAGTAATATTCCGGGCCTGGGGGGCGGAGACAGTTCGCTGTACAAAGACGATTTCTCCAGTTCCGGCAGTGGCTGGAGCACGTTCACCAGCGAGAACAGCGCGGTGGATTACACGAACAGCGAATACGTGATGAAGGTGTTCAAGGATCAATGGTTTGTGTGGGGCAACGCCGGCAAGACATCCCTATCAAACATCCATATTGAGGTGACGGTTAAGAACGTCGGCAATACGACCGATACGTCGTTTGGCATCATGTGCGACTACGCGAGCGATACTCAACACTATTACATGGGCATTGACAGCCAGGGCTTTTACGCGATTGCCAAAGTGGAGGGGACTTCCGATTCGTTTCTCACCAACAATGACAAGTGGGCGCAGACCGACACGATTACCAAGAACGCGCCCTCGTACCGGTTGGGCGCAGATTGCGCCAACGGCACGCTGACCTTGTACGTGGACGGAAAGCAGATCGCCACCGCAAGCGATTCGTCGTTCACATCGGGCGA
>CAYYCF010000009.1:22703-25489 GCA_964470235.1 uncultured Anaerolineales bacterium
GATTACGTGCTCATTCCAAAACGCCGACTGCGGCAAACGCTTGGCGGGGCAATCGTGGCTCTGGCGTTGGCAATTACGCTCTATCCGCTGTGGCTGCCGTGGGGCGCGCAAGTGTTGATCGTGAACGAGCCGCCGCAAAAGGCGGATGCCATCGTGGTGTTGGGCGGCGGCTCGGGCGACCGCGAGATCACCGGCGCGCGGCTGTATGCTGAAGGATACGCGCCGCGGGTGATAACCACCGGCGAACCGATTGGCCTTCCGGGATTGGGGCGGGTGACGTTTGCCAGTCTCTCGGCTAACGAACTTGAGCAAAGAGGCGTCCCGGCCGCTGTTATCACTCAACTCCCGGCCAGCACCTCCACGTGCGACGATGCCCGTTTGGCGCTGGCGGCGCTGCCGCCCGGCTCCACACGGGTGTTAGTGGTCACCGATCCGTTTCACACCCGGCGCGCGCGGTGGCTGTTCAATCGCGTTGCTGGTGGGGTTGAAGTTGTCGTTATCGCGGCCAACCCGTCCTGGTTCGACGCGACGCGGTGGTGGACGGATGAACGCGGCATCATCGTCGTGGGACAAGAGTACGTGAAGTTCGGAATGACGCTGGTGAAAGGATGCAGGTGAGATGAAACGCCCTCGAATGGTTCTGATCTTGGTTCTGCTGTACTTTGGGCAAGGCGCCATGTTCTTGACCTACTTTGGCTTGTACGTTCTGAACGGCGTCAAGGGCTTCGACACCATGATTGTCGAAATACTTCGCGGCACACGAGGGTTGCAGGGATTGATCTCGGTGACGCTGTTGACCAGCACTTGGCTCGTGCTTGGCCTGGCATCGGTCGTCATCGGAGTCGGCTTGCGCCGCGGGCGGTCGTGGGCCTGGACGGCGGCGGTCACGCTCGAAGGCGCGATCCTGATTCTTTCACTGGAGGCTTATTTCAATCGCCGCGCCAACGCCGCCTTCTACCTGGCGATGGCGGTTGCAATTGCAGTCGTGTTACTGCTCAACCAACGAGAAGCGCAAGTTTTCTATCGCGCCAATCGCCTTACGGTGGACGGGCAAGTGAGCAGGCGGGAGGACTGAATATGGACGATCTCGCATTGCTTCGACGCTTTGAGCCGGTCATTCATTACACACAGGGCGAACATTTCTTCCCGATGGATGTGGATCGGTACATTGCCGAATGTTCCTTGTGGGAGAGCCGCCCCGATCAACCTCCGGCGCGATTAATCGCCGAAACGCAGTTGACTTTCGAGAAGCTCATCGAGCCGCGCCAGGCGCCGCACGGCACGGTGCATTATTTGCGCTTCGTGGAGCAGCTCACGCCGGCGGAGGCGGCGCGGTTTATCGGAAAGCATCTGAAAACATTTCACCGCTCCCGCGGGCGGCTGGCGCGGGTGGGGCTGGCGTCGCGGTTGATTGACGCGGTGTTTTCCATCACCCTCATCCTGCGTGGGCGCGTGCCTGGCGGCACGGCGGCGGCGGCGGCGGATGCCTATCGCCGCATGCAGGAGAACGGCGAGAGACAGGTCTATTATGGCCGGGTAGTCCGGCAGGGTGGGTTTATCTGCCTCCAATATTGGTTCTTTTACTGCATGAACGATTGGCGGTCGAGCTTTCACGGTGTCAACGATCACGAATCGGATTGGGAGCAAGTGACCGTGTACCTGGACAGGGACGAAAGGCCGCAGTGGGCGGCGTATGCGTCGCACGATTTCACCGGCGACGACTTGCGCCGCCGTTGGGATGATCCCGAGCTCCAGCACAACGGCGACCATCCGATCATCTTTGCCGGAGCCGGGTCGCACGCTTCGTATTTTTCGGCGGGCGAATATATGCACGAAGTAGCTCTGCCATTTAGCGGCCCGCTGACTCGTTTTGTGCGCGTTCTGCAAAAATTCTGGCGTGACACTTTGCGCCAGGGCGAAGCCGGCGGCGAGGAGGAACGGGTCAAACGAGATCGCGCTTCGGGCGTGTTGGTGGTGCCGTTCGTAGATTACGCGCGCGGCGATGGGATGAAGATCGGGCCGGGAGGCGATAAGCAGTGGGAAGCGCGACTCCTGCCCGATACGTACGACGTGTCGCGCGAGCATCCACAAGCTTGGGCGCATCACTATCGCGGCTTGTGGGGGCTGTATGCCCGCGATCCCATTGCCGGTGAGAATGCGCCTGCCGGGCCTAAATACGACCGCGACGGTTCGGTGCGCCGATCGTGGTTGGATCCGTTGGGCTGGGCCGGGTTGGATAAAGTGACACCGGCTGATGATGCGCGGGCCGCCATCGTAACGCAAACGGCGGCCATCAAGAACAGGCAGGAGGCGGCGCGCGCCGAGATCGATTCCAAAATCAAAGACCTTCGCGCGTTGGGGTTGGAGGCGGAGGCTATGCAGAACGCCCCTCACTTCAAAGCGCATTACCCCGAGCACGTAAAGGAAATGGCGGAGCTTTCATCGGTGGTTGAAAAACTGCACAAGGAGATCGCCAATGACCACGCACTGCTCGAAGCGCTGCAACAGCACGAGGCGCGTTTGGCGCAGGGCGAGCGCACCCCGGCGCGAAACCATATCAAAATGGCAAACCGCCCCACGCCCGAGGAAACGGAGCAATTGGGGCGGCTGGCCGAGGCTTGGGCGGCGCTCAGCATCGGCGTATTGATGATCGGCTTCATCTTGATTCTGCTGATTGCGCCGCAATTCTGGGCTAACGGGTTAGTGAGTCTGGTCGCGGTGCTGTCGTTCCTCGAGGCCTTGTTCCGCCGCGAAGCGAAAGAAATGATCAAGAGCGCCGTCGTCGG
>CAYYCF010000010.1:0-1195 GCA_964470235.1 uncultured Anaerolineales bacterium
GGGTTCTTGATCTGCGGATTGGCGGCGAGCAAGGCTTGCAAGCTGATGCCCGTGCGCTTGCTGATGAAGGTAAGCGTGTCGCACGGGCCGACCAAATACGATTGGCCGATTTGAACTCCCGGGCCGCCGGTGCAGGCCGCGCCCGCTGCCGTTGCCGCGGCGACCGGCGGCGGCGACCCGACGACGACGTGAATAATACTGCTCGTCGCTACCGCGTTTCCGGCCCGGCGCGCGGAGAATTCGTGCGCGCCCTCTGTCGGCGTCAACGCAAAACTCCAGCCGCCGTCCGCGCCCACTTGCGCCCTGCCGATCACTGCCGCTTTGTTCAACACTTCAATTTCCGTTCCGGGTTCGCCGGCGCCGGTGAGCGTGAGCGGGCCTTGGGGCAGTTCGGCGCGCTCGGTGGGAGAAATAATCGTCGGCGCGATCTGCGCCGATAGACGGGCGCGAATTGTCAACAGCAGGGCGAGCACTATCAGCAGGGCCAGCACGACGATCTTGAAAAGATCGAATCGCCGCGCTTCGTCGAGGGTGCGGCGGCGAATCATTGGGCTTCTTTCTTCCGCGCTTCAACCACCCGCTTCGCCTCGGTAATCCAGGCTTTGCCGTCGAACCTTTGCCACTTTTCCAGTTCCAGGAGTTCGCGTAGTTCCTTCGGACTCAGTTTCGCCAGATCGTCAAAGGTTTTAATTCCGGCTTTGTTCAAGCGTTTGGCGAAGGCCGGGCCGATGCCATAGATGTCCTCTAACGGATATTTTCCGGCCTTGGCCTGGGCGGCGGCGGGCGCGGGCACGGGAGTCTCGACGGCGACGGGCGCGGGGGCCTTCGGTGACGCGGCGCGCTGACCCGGCCGCAGGCGGTTCAGCTCTTCTTGGGCCTCGGCCAGTTTTTGAGCCAGCTGATCTTTTTGCGTCAGTTCTGATCGCAAGCGGCCGATCTCTGATTCGGCTTCCAGCAATTTTTGTCGGCGGTGTTCGCCGTCGGCCAGTTCCGCTTTGAGGCGGTTGATCTCGAAGGCCGATGCTCCCGATACGCCGCCGGCGGCGGCGCTCGCCAGCAATTCTGCCCCTCGCGCGCGGTTCAATTCCGTCTGTGCGCTATTCAATTGGGCGCGCAGTTCTTGTTGGTCGGAGAGTTGTGAGCGCAAACGGCTGGCGTCGGTCTGCGCCGCGCCCAACTTGGCTTGCAGTTGTTG
>CAYYCF010000010.1:1295-5568 GCA_964470235.1 uncultured Anaerolineales bacterium
GCCGCGCCCAACTTGGCTTGCAGTTGTTGTTGATCCGAAAGTTGTGAACGCAGTCGGTTCAGTTCGGCGTCGCCGGATTTGTCGAGCGATTGTTTTCCGGCGGGAACGGCGCGGAGTTGGGCGATCTCCGCTTCGGCGGCGGCCAGCTTCGCCTGCCCCTCTCGTCCGTCAGCCAGTTGCATATTCAGCAGGTCGACCTCGGCTTCCAGCGCGGTCAACCGCTGGAGGCGGCTTTCGTCTTCGGCCTTTTCCGCCCGCAGCCGCGCCATTTCCTCTTCGGAGGCCGCGACTTTTTCGCGCAATTGCTTCTCGGCCGCCAACTGCTTTTTGAGCAAGTCAAAGTCGCTGGCCGAAGGCGCATTGGAGTCGCGCCTCTCATCCCGCCGCCAGAAGAACCAGTCTATGATCCATTCGACCAGCCAGCCGACGATCAAACCTGTGACAAGACCTATCAAGAAAACCATTGGAGTTTCTCCTCTTCGCGCCGGAAGGACACTATTGTATATTGGTCCTGTTATTAAGTCATCAAGCGGCAAACGGTATAATGCTTTCATGCGCCGCTGGTGGCCTTACGTCTTTGTGTTGCTGATTTGTTTGCCCGCCGCCGCGCCATACCTCGGCGGCGACATTCCCCGCAGCAACGACTCGCTCACCCACCTTTATCGCGCCGTCGAACTGGATCGGCTGGCGCGCTCCGGCGTGTTGTTTCCGCGCTGGGCGCCGGGCTTGGCGCACGGATACGGCTATCCGATTTTCGATTACTTTGCTTATTTCTCGCACACCCTCATCGTTCTATTCCATTTAATTGGGTTGCCGATGTTGACGGCGCTCCGCGCCGCGTATGTTGCCGCGTTACTTGGTTCGGGCGTCACCGCGTTTCTGCTGGGGCGCGAACTCGCCGGGGGCGATGGCGAACAAGCCGGAGTGATGGCCGCTGTTGCCTACGTGTACAGCCCTTACCTTCTTTATACTGCTCACGTGCGCGGCGGCTTGCCGGAGAGTCTGGCGCTGGCGTTTTTGCCGCTGGCGATGTGGGCAACGTTTCACGCTTTGAAGCCTGACAGGTCTTCAAGACCCGTCAAGTTTAGTTTCATCCTCATCGCCGCGCTCGCCATCGCCGGTTTCATCTTCTCTCACATCGGCATGGCATTGCAATACTTGCCGATCATCGGCGTGTTTGGGCTGTATCTCATTTGGCGCAACCATCGCGCAAATCGCGCATACAATGCACTCCTACGCGCACATCCACACGCCCACACGCCCACACCCCCACACCCCCACGCTTGGGATTTGAGATTTGGAAGTTGGATTTTGGGTTCTGGGATTTTATTTTCCATCTTCGCCCTCGCCCTCGGCCTCACGGCTTTTATCTGGTTGCCGGCGATGACCGAATTGAGATACACCCAGTTCGCCCTCGCTTATGCACGCACGGGGGCTGTTTATTCCAACAACTTCTTTTATCTGTCGGAGATTTTTAATTACCCGCATCTGCCGGTATACGCCGACCTGCTGAATCCGCCGCTCGTCCGCTCGCTTCCGCTTCTCGCCATTGCATTAGCCGTCATCGGCCTTTTTCGATCCCGCTCCTTCGAGCCCGTCGCGCGCGCCGATTTTTTCTTCATCTGGGCGCTGTTCGCCGGCGCGACGTTTCTCACCGTCGATCTCTCGAAGCCCGTCTGGGACGCCATTCCGTTGCTTCAACTATCAACGCTTCCGTGGCGCTTCCTCGGCCCGGCGACGTTGTTCGCGGCAGTGTTGGCGGGGGGGGCAGTGGGAAGTGGGAAGTGGGAAGTTGGAAGTCGGAAATTGGAAATTGGAAGTTGGAAGTTGGATGTTGGGGTTTGGGATTTGGGATTTTGGTTTTTCCCCTTGTTCATTGCTTCGGCCCTGCCGTTTCTGTATCCGCCGCGCGAACCCGCGCCGGAGAATCCGTCTCACGCCGACCTCGCCAAGTTTGAAATTCCGCCGCTGCTGGTGGGGACGACAACCACGGGCGAGTACACGCCGATTTGGGTGGCGCAGTTCCCGGATACGAGCGCGCAACAGGCGGAGTTGATTAGCGGGCGCGAGCCGGAGCGCTTGCAAATTCCGGCTTCGGCAGTCATGGAGCATTTGAGCGTGCGCCCGGCGGATGACGTTTATCGGTTAAGCGCAAGCGAACCCTTCACGGCGGTATATCGCTCGTTTTATTTTCCGGGTTGGCAAATGAAGATAGACGGCGAGTCAGCGCCGATCAAGATCACTTATCCGAATGGTTTGATTTCGTTTGACGTTCCGGCAGGGGAGCACACGGTGGAAGTGCGGTTCGGGACGACGCCGGTGCGGGTGGTGGCGGGTGGCGTGTCGGTAATGACCATTGTCATTCTTTTGATCGCCTTGATCCGGCGGGAGCTGGTTGCGCACATCGCGGTTACAAGCAATCGCGGCTACAGGCACAGCCCGCGAAAAGCACGCGAGCCGCTCCTACATTCAACGTGGGAGCGCGTTGCACGCGCGATGGTCGCGGCTACAGGCACAGCCCGCGAAAAGCACGCGAGCCGCTCCGCGTTATGGCCGATCTTCGCCGCAGCTGTGTTGGCGATTGTTGCGGTTTTTGCCGCGCCATTGTTTATTGTCCGCTCCGGCCCGCCGGAAATGCAACACGCGCTGGAAATGGATTTCGGCGGGGAACTGCTGCTGCACGGATACACCGTCGAGGGAAACACAATCACGCTGGCGTGGCAGGCCGAACATGCGATTGGCGTGCCGTATGGGATGAATGTTCGACTGGCCGATGACGTCGGATTGATTTGGAGCGACACCAACATCGAACGGCCACGCGATTGGCGGTTCATTCCCGGCACGGATTTTTGGCCGACGGACAAATTTATTTACGACAGTTACGTTCTCAGGCCGTTGCGGGGCGCGCCGCCTGGGTCGTATCATCTCGAAGTGGTTGTCTATCGCGCCGACAATTTGCAGGCGCTGTCCGTTCAGCGCATCGGCGAGTACGTGATCGCGCGCCCGGCCAATGAGCCGTTGGCAATGCCGTTGGCAGATTTTGACGGGGTGGCGTTGTTGTCGGTAGAGTCGGATCGCGCCCAAGCGAATCCTGGTGATCCGTACCGGTTGACGCTGCTGTGGCAAGCCGCAAACAGCGGGCTGCGCGATCAAAGTGTGCGGCTCGATCTGGTTGACGGAGCAGGAAAGAGCGTCCACACGATCACCGCGTCCGTCTCGCCAGGTTATCCGCCGTCGCAGTGGAAAACGGGCGACGTGCTGAGACAAGATTTTTTCTTGCGTTTACCGGCGGGTTTGCAACGGGGGGAGTTGACGTGGCAGGTGAACGGCGTCCCTGGGATCGGAGTCGGCGTCAACGGCCTCACCCGGTCGTTTACGATTCCGGCGGTGGGGCGGCAGGTCTACGTTGACGTGGGTAATTCCATTACGCTGATCGGCTATACGGCCCGCATCTCGGATCGCCAGATCAACATTGATCTGGTGTGGCAAGCGCGAGCGGAGACTGCGGAGTCGTATCGCGTGTTTTTGCATTTGCTGGACGCCGACGGGACTCTGGTGAGTCAATCGGACGGCGAACCGGCGAACTGGAGCCGCCCGACAAGCGGCTGGCTAGCCGGGGAAGTGGTCATCGACTCGCGCGTGCTGACCGCGCCGGGGCCGGGCGAGTACACGCTGGTGGCGGGGATGGTGACCGAGGCCGGCGAGCGGCTGGCGGCGGCGGGCTGGCCGGAGGGGGCGATCCGGCTAGGCGTGATCGCTATCGCGCCGTGATTTGAAATGAAGTAGAATTCTCTGCGATGGACTTTCCGATTTTTCGTCAACGTTGGTTCAGGATCGGCGCGCCGGTTGTGGGCCTGCTGGGGGTGTACGCGCTTCTGCACTGGCGCCAGCCGGCCGAGACCGCTGCCGGTTGGATGGTAGATTTGCTGGCCGGGGTGATGATGTTTTTCATTACGCTGGCGCTGGCCTCGCAATATATTTTGCCGGTGCGAACGATGCGCGAACGGCGCACGGCGCTGGATCGGTTGTTCCTTTACGTATTCGGCGGGCACGGGCCGATTGTGTTTGTGCGCGACGGCGAGTTGCAGGCCGACCCCGATGAACTCAAACGCCGGGGCGCGGGCGTGATTTTGCTGGACGGTTCAAGCGGCCTGGTGTTGGAGCGCGGGCGGCAGTTCTCGCGCGCCGCCGGGCCGGGCATTGTGTTCACGAAGGCGAATGAACGCATTGCGGCGGCGCTAGATTTGCGGCGGCAGGTGCGTTCGCAAAGCAC
>CAYYCF010000010.1:5668-8770 GCA_964470235.1 uncultured Anaerolineales bacterium
GTGGCGGCAGAGAGCTTCCGCGATCAGGTGAGTCGAGTCACGCTGGACGATCTGTTTTTGCCGAAGGACCCCGACTCTTCTCCGGTGGCGGCCTTGCAGAGCCGGTTGACGGCGCAGGTGGAGTTTGCGCCGCTGTTGCGCGAGCGCGGCATCAAAGTGTATTCGGCCTCGGCTGGCTTGCTGACGTTGTCGGAGGAAGTGACGCGCCAGCGGCTGCGGTCGTGGGCGACGCACTGGCAAAAACAGCAGATGACGACATTGGCCGACGGCGAAGCGAAAGCGGAACAGATCAAAGAGCGGGCGCGGGCCGAGGCCCAGATGGAGATGTTGGATCAGTTCAAGGGGTTTCAAGACCTGCTGGCCGCCGACGCCGGGCTGATCAACAAAGAGGAGATCACGAAACAGTGGGTGGTGGCGCTGGAACGCGTGGCCGGCGATCCGATTACCCGCATGTTGCTCCCCGGCGACACGATGCGCCAGATTTCTAATTTGCGGCACTGGGTGGATGTGACCGCCGAGTCCCAGGTCGAGCCGCCGAAAGTGATAGGCCAGCCTGAGACGTCGGAGGATTTGTCTGAGGTTGCGGCGGCCTTGCTCGCCGCGGGAACGCAAGAAACGCCAAACGACGCAGCCAAGACATCGGGCGGCGACAGACCTGGAGAGACTTCATGAAGCGCGCACCCAGCCGCAAAGATATTGCGGACCGGATTCTGGAATATTTCTACAACTTGATCGAGGGCGATCATGAGTGGGCCGAGCGCCGCTCGTTGTTGATAGGGCTGGCGGCAGCGGCTTTCTTTTTGATGGGGCGCGCCACCGAGCAAATTCAAACGCCGGATTGGCTTCTGCCTTCCCTCTCGCAAATTCCGCCGCAGGTCTTCGGGGCTGTCAACTTCCTTTTGTCGTTCATTTACTTCCAGACATTGCGCCATTTGCTTCCTCCTCTTGTGGCCTGTGGGCTGGCGGTGTTGTTGGCTTCCAATTACGTGCGCGACCTCTTTAACTTGCCCGATCTGACAACCGGCTGGCGTTATCTCTTGGCCTCGATGTTCGGGCAGGATTATCCGGTGATCAATATCAAGGGCGGCGGATACGAAGTGGCCGAGAAAGGCAAACCCGGCGCGCGCCAAAGGGTCATGGCGGACACCAATCCGATTCCAAAGATCGGCGGGCCAGGGTACGTAAATATTGCGGCTGGCAACGCGGCCCTGTTCGAGCGCGTGGGCGGACCGTCGCAAGTGGCCGGAGCCGGCCTGCACTTCATTCGCCGGTTCGAGTCTCTGCGCGAGGTGGTGGATTTGCGGGATCAATTCCGCACGCGCGACGAGGTGCGGGCGTTGACGAAAGACGGCGTGCCGGTGAAAGTGCGCAACGTGCAGGTGTCGTTTCGCGCGCGCACGGGCAACCGCGCCCGCACGCCGGATGAAATCTTCCCATTCTCGATCTCGGCTATCAAACATATCGCCTACGGCAAAACGGCAGGGGTCGAGGGGCCGTCGGTGTGGTCGGAGGGCGTGCCGGAGAAGGTCACGGTAATCATTCGCGACACCATCAGCCGCACCCTTCTCGACGATCTGGTCGCCAGGCCCGAAGGCCAAGAGCGCGATCCGCGTGAAAAGATCAAGGCGATGTTTGATCACAAAGACACGCGCAGAGGTTTTGCCGAGATGGGTGTTGATTTGTTGTGGGTGAGTCTGGGCCACATTGAAACGTCGCAGGATGTGATTGATCAGCGTATCCGCACGTGGCAGGCGGGTTGGCAGCAGCAGGATCGGGTGACGATGGCCGAGGGCGAGGCACACAAACTGCGGCTGATGGAATATGCGCGGTCACTGGCGCGGTTGGATTTCATCGAGCAGATCACCGCCGGTCTGCCGTTGGATGTTTCCGACCAACCGGCGATTGACGAGATCTTCATTCAATTCGCCGAGGCGCTCAGCAGCACGGGGAAGCGAGTGTTGTCGTCGGGCGGCGTTAATCCAGAAACGGCCAAGCTTCTGCGGCAGATGAGTTTGCTCGCCGCCGCCGACAAGCCTGGCGACACCGTTATCCAGCAGGGATAACTATTCCAGCGGGCCGAAGGCAGGCGGCAGTGGGCAGTGGGCGGCGTTATCTGCCGACTGCCGATTGCTGCCTGCGTTCTGTTTTGTATGCCTCCTTCTCTCCAGTTTTCCCCCGAAGTTTCTCAAGCATTGAAAAGAGGAAAGGCGGTGGTCGCGCTCGAATCCACCGTCATCGCGCACGGTCTGCCGCGCCCGCAGAATTTGGAACTGGCGCGGCGGATGGAGTCCATTGTGCGCGCCGGCGGCGCGGCTCCGGCTACGATTGCCATCTTGCGCGGCGAGATCAAAATCGGGTTGACCGACGACGAGTTGAAATATCTGGCCAACGCCGACGGGGTGGTGAAGGTGAGCCGCCGCGATTTTCCGATTGTTGCCGTGCATAAAGCTGACGGAGCGACGACGGTGGCCGGAACAATGATCGCCGCGGCTTGGGCGGGGATCAAGGTGTTCGCTACGGGCGGCATCGGCGGCGTGCATCGGGGCGATGCCACGGATATTTCTGCCGATCTGCCGGAGTTGGCGCGCACGCCGGTGGCCGTCGTGTGCGCGGGCGCAAAGGCGATCCTCGATCTGCCCGCAACGCTGGAATGGCTGGAGACGGCCGGTGTGCCTGTGATCGGATTCCAGACGGACGAGTTCCCTGCGTTTTACTCGCGCACCAGTGGATTGAAATTGGAAGCGCGCGCGGAAAGCGCGAGCGAAGCTGCGGCGATGATCAAAACTAAATGGGAGATGGGGTTGGAGGGCGGGGTGTTGGTCGCCGCGCCGATTCCCGAAGCCGCCGCATTGCCCGCGAGTGAAATTGATGCGGCGATTGAGCAAGCGTTGGCCGCCGCCAAAACTCAAGGCGTGATCGGCAAAGCGGTGACGCCGTTTTTGTTGGCGAAGGTGGCGGAGATTACAGGCGGCGTGAGCCTGCGGGCGAATGTTGCGCTGTTAGAGAACAATGCGAGAGTGGCGGCGGAGGTGGCACGGTGTATTTAAAACGACGGAATAAGAGAATTCAACGGATCGCGATCCGTTGAATTCTCTTATTCCG
>CAYYCF010000010.1:8870-23823 GCA_964470235.1 uncultured Anaerolineales bacterium
GGGGTGAGGGTTGGGGTAATGATCAACTCGACTACCGGTTTCCCGGCGAAGCTCACCGCGAGCGCGATCAAGAAGAATATGATGCCGATCAGGATGTTCCGCCAGCCGCGTTCGAGCGCTTGCCGCCGCATAATGAAAAACGGCGCGTTGCGGGCGCGATTCAAATAGATCAGCCCGGCGGCCAGGCTGATGATCAGCCCGATGGCCAACGTCAGCGTGAGCCACAAAATGTACGTTTCGGTGGATTGACCAAGCATCTGGAACACGATATTCCTGATAACTGACGGGATTATAGCATCGGTTGCTTTGCAATCCTTTTTGACTATGCTACAATCTCGATAGAGTCACAGGGCAGGAGAAACTAAAGCCATGGTTGAAGTCACAGTTGATAGCATCCGCGTGAGTCTCATGTCCACTCACCGCGTAGTGATTCTGAAGGACGTGGACAGCGAACGCTATCTGCCTATTTGGATCGGGCCCTGCGAGGCCGACGCCATTACCGTCGAATTGCAGGAAGTGGAAGTGGCGCGCCCGCTCACGCACGACATTTTGCGAACCGTGATCACCTCCCTGGGCGGCAAGGTCTTGCGAGTCGAAATTGCCGACCTGCGCAACGATATTTTCTTCGCCAACTTGATTATCGAAGTGAAGGGCAAGACGTTGGAAATTGACGCGCGCTCGTCCGACGCGCTGGCGCTGGCCGTGCGCGCCCGCGTGCCGATCATGGTGCACGACGCGGTGATGAACAAAGCGGCCATCACGCCCGAGGCCGAAGAGGAAGCCGCCGCCGCGGCAGGCGCGGATGCGGCGGCGAGCGAGGAACAGTTGGGGGCGTTCACGGATTTCGTGGACTCGCTCGACTTCGAAGACCTCGACAAAGACAAAGACGACCAAGAGTAGACATTCATACTCCGTCACTGTTGGTTCCTATCTGAAAGGCCACTTTTTTACCGCAGAGCACGCGGAGTGCGCGGAGATTCTCCTTGTTCGCTCTGCGTTCTCAGCGATCTCTGCGGTAAACAGACTTCCGGAAATTGCGATAAGCCCGCCCCCCTCCGATAGGGGGGCATTTTGTCTATGGCCGACAGCCTGATCACCCCACCCCACAACATCGAAGCCGAAGAGGCCCTCATCGGATCGGTGCTGATCGATCCCGAATCATTTTTCGACGTTGCCCAGTTCCTCAAGCCGGAAGATTTTTATATCGTCAAACACCGTTGGGTGTGGGACGTGTTCGTGACCTTGCACGACGCGCGCACGCCGATTGATCTGTTGACGGTGCAGGACGAGTTGGAAAAGCGCAACCAGATGGGGGAAGTGGGCGGCCCGGCCTACCTCACCCGACTCGTCACCCTTACCCCCACCGCTTACAATGCCGCCGCCTACGGGCGGCTGGTCGAGGAGGCCGCCACCCGCCGCCGGCTCATCCAAGCCGCGTCCGACATCGCCAAGCTGGCCTACGACAACGGCTCGGACATCAACACCGTCGTCGGCGAATCGGAGAAGGCGCTGTTCAACGTCAGCGAACGGCGGAGCACGCACGAACTCAAGCCGATCAAAAAGATCGCCAGCGCGTATTATGATCGCGTCCAATATCTTTACGATCATCGCGACGAAGTTCTGGGCGTGCCGACCGGCTTTAAAGACCTCGATAAGTTGCTGGGCGGTCTGCAAGAGTCCGATCTGATCATCGTAGCCGGCCGCCCAGGGCGCGGCAAGACCAGCCTTCTGCTCTCGATGGCGCTCAATGCGGCGCGCACCTCCCGAAAGCGCGTGGCCGTTTTCTCACTCGAAATGTCGAATGAGCAATTGGTACAGAGGCTGGTGTCGCAAGAGACGGCCATCAATTCACAACGGTTGCGCGTGGGCAAGTTGGAGGAGGACGAGTGGCCGCGCTTCACCCATGCCATCAGCGTGCTGGGCGACACCGGCCTCTATCTCGACGACACCCCGGCCATCTCGGCTCTGCAATTGCGCACCAAGTGCCGCCGCTTGCATTCCGAGATCAAACTGGATTTGATCGTGATTGACTATTTGCAATTGATGACCAGCGACTTCCGCACCGAGAACCGCGTGCAGGAAGTGTCGTACCTCTCGCGCAGTCTCAAAGCGCTGGCGCGCGAACTCAACGTGCCGGTGCTGGTCGCCGCGCAACTCTCGCGCGCCGTCGAACAACGCTCCGGGCAGAGACCGATGCTGTCAGACTTGAGAGAATCGGGGAGTATCGAGCAGGATTCTGATGTGGTCATGTTCTTGCATCATCCCGACGAATGGAACGACGATCCGGAGAAGAAAAGCATTTCTGAAATTCTTATCGCCAAACACCGCAACGGCCCGACCGGCTCGGTGGAGCTGGTGTTTTTGGAATCGCTGACGAAGTTCGCCGACGCGGAGACGAGACATTTGAAGTTCGAATGAAGGGCTTTCCCGGTTTCCCCGTTGGCAAAGTGCGCACCACGCCCGTGCCGCACCAGTTCTTCACCGAACTTCTGCCGCAGATCGATCACCTCGGCGAACTCAAGGTGACGTTGTATTGCTTTTGGCGGCTGGCATTGAAGGAGGGGAAGATTCGTTACCTGCGCCAAAGTGAAATGCAAGCCGACGACACCCTGATGCGCGGGCTGGCCGAATACAAACACGACTCGCCGGCCGCGCTGGCCGATGCCCTGGAGCGCGCGGTAGCGCGCGGCACGCTCCTGCACATTCAAGTTGAAAGCGCGTCCGGCTCGGAAGCTTTATACTTTGTGAACACGCCCAAAGGCCGGGCGGCAGTGGACGGCATCACGCGCGGCGAGTGGCGGCCCACCGGCGAGGACGACACGCCTGTCGAAGTGTTGGTGGATCGCCCCAACGCCTTCACGCTCTACGAGCAGAACATCGGCCCGCTCACGCCGCTCATTGCCGACGAACTGCGCGACGCCGAAGCCAACTATCCGGCGGAGTGGATCGAAGAAGCGATCCGTGAAGCGGTGGAAAATAACGCCCGCTCGCTGCGCTACGTCATTCGCGTTCTCGAAAATTGGAAAGAGCAAGGAAAGGTTGACCGTGGAAAAAATCGGGGAGACACTGAAAAAAATCGCAAGCGATACCTCGATTACCTCGAATAGATCGGGCGGCGGGGCGTCGCCTCGACCGCGCGCGCCTGGCGGCCCAGGCGACCCGGACTGCCCGCACTGCGGCGGCATCGGCTACATCCGCGAGGACGTTCCGGTTGGGCATCCCAACTTCGGAAAACTCTTCCCGTGCTCGTGCCGCATCGAAGAGATCGAAGCCGCGCAAAAGAATCGCCAGCGCGAAGTGTCGAGCCTCGGCCCGTTGGCCGGAAAGACCTTTGACAACTTCAAGCCGGAAGGGCACGCCACCGATCCGCATCAACGCGCCAGCCTGCAGCGCGCTTTTGAAATCTCGCAAAAGTACGCCGACACGCCACGCGGCTGGTTGCTGCTTCACGGCGGTTACGGGTGCGGCAAGACTCACCTCGCCGCCGCCATTGCCAATGCCCATTTGGCCGCCGGCCAGCCGGTGCTGTTCGTCAACGCGCCCGACCTGCTCGATCACTTGCGCGCCACCTTTGCCCCAGGCTCCGACATCACCTACGACGACCTCTTCGAGCGCGTGCGCAACATTCCGCTATTGGTGGTTGACGATCTCGGCGCGGAGAGTCCGACGCAGTGGGCGCAGGAAAAGCTTTATCAGATTTTCAATCATCGCTATAACGCCGCGCTCCCGACCGTCGTCACCTCTAACGTGGAACTGGAGCGGTTTGATCCGCGCGTGCGGAGCCGGTTGGTGGACATGGATTTGGTGCGCAAAGTGGCGATTGACGCGCCCGACTTCCGACGCGCCGACTCCGACCAGACCGACCTCTCCTCGCTCGAACATCACCGCCATCAAACTTTCGAGGCCTTCGATCCGCGCAAAGACGAGATCGCGCCCGAACATTACCGCCTTCTGCATCAAGCGTTCGACGAAGCGCAGCAATTCGCCGCCGAGCCGCACGGCTGGATCGTGCTTTCCGGCCCGCACGGCAGCGGCAAAACTCACCTCGGCGCGGCCATTGCCAATCACCGGGTGCGCACCGGCCAACCGGCGCTGTTCATCACCGCCGCCGATTTGCTCGATCACTTGCGCGCCACCTTCAGCCCCGATTCGAACGTGCGTTACGACAAACGTTTTGCCGAACTGAAGACGGCGCCTCTGTTGGTGCTGGACGATCTCTCGCTCGAAACGGCGACGCCGTGGGCGAAAGAAAAATTGATGCAGTTGATTGATTATCGTTACGTCGCAGCTCTGCCCACCGTCGTCACCACCTCCGCCGCCAAAGCGGAACTCGACGACCGGCTGCAAACGCGTTTGCTCGACCCGCGCCTGAGCGTGGTGTGTCCGATCACCGCGCCCATTTACCGAGGCGGCAAGTCGGCGCAGAAGAAACGCCCGGCAGGGAAGAAGACTCATGTTAAGTAAATTCCGTCGATTGATTCAAGGGCAAAAGACCGACGCGCCGGGGATGGCCCCGGCCAGGCAGGCTCCGCCGCCTCAGCCCGCGCCCCCGCCTACGCCGCCTGTCACCGAAACCGCGCCCGCGCCTGCGCCCGCTCAGCCGGCCATTGACGTAGATGTATTCACCGATCCTATGTCGCCCAGGCCTAAAGGCGGCGCGCGCGAACAAGCTCGAGAATATTTAGAGCGATTGCAAACGAAACTCAACCGCCTGGCTGAAGACTTTGCCGAAGGCACGATCAATCGCGCCCAATTTCAAAAATTGTTCGAGCATTACCAGCGTGAGAAGAAAGGCATTGAAAACCTGTTGAGCGCCGCCGATGGCCAAGACGACTCGTTCAAAAAAGCGATAGCCGAAGGCCAGAGCGTCGTCATCCGCAAACAGAATATTTCGCGCGCGCAAGGCTATGCCATTTACGAAAACGACTCCGGCATGCCCGTCAACACGCTGGGCAAGTTCGAACTCGATCCGGCGCTAGTGATCCCGATGCTCTCCTCGTTCCGCGCCGCCACGCAAGAAATTTTCGGCGCCGGCATGCGCTCCACGGCCATTGAGGGTGGGCGGTGGCTGTGTTTTGTGCCTGGGCAGTACACCACCATGGTGGCCTTGTTCAACACCGAACCCGCGCCGAAGCAGTTGACGACCATTGAAGAACTGCACCGCCTCTTCGAGAAAGCCAACCGGCACCGCCTCGTCAAGTCGCCTATCAACGCCGACGCCCTCCTCTTCCCGCACGAGTTTTTCATGGGCTTGTGAGCAATTCAACTATCCCAACGCACAAAATCCTCGTCGCCGGTGACGGCAGCGTGGGCAAAACGTCGCTCGTGCGCCGCTATTGCGACGGCAAGTTCGAATCCTCGCGGGTGATGACGATTGGCGTGGATTTTCAAACGAAATTGGTCGAACTGCCGACAGGCACGGTCAAACTTTCGATTTGGGATATGGCCGGGCAGGAGCGGTTCGCCTCTATGCGCGCCGGATTCTACAGAGGGAGCTGCGCCACGGCGCTGGTGTTCGACGTGACCCGGGCGGAGTCGCTCGCCAATCTAGAAAAATGGCGGAACGATATTTTAGAGGTCAATCACGGACAGAGATTCGTCGTTGTCGGCAATAAGATCGATCTGCCGAAGGCAGAGACGGCGAGCGCGCCGGATTACGCCAATCGCATCGGCGCAGAATACGTGGAGACCAGCGCCGCCACCGGCGACGGCGTGCAGAGGATGTTTGAGGCGCTGGCAAAATTAGCGGCAGGTTGAAGAGATTTACTGCAAAGACGCGAAGCGCGCGAACTTTTTATTTTCTCTTGGCGTTCTTTGCGGCTTCGCGGTTTGTTCTCCACTGCCACGCCATCAACACCGCCACTAACGGAATTGCCCCCAACCCGTCCCCCATCGCAATCCCGATCAGCCCGAACCGGCGCGAGAGAAAATATGCGCCGCCCGCGCTGAAGGCCAGCCCGATCAGCGATCCGACTACCGTCCACAACGGCTGTTGCCGCGCATACGTGGCGTGCGCCAGCGGTTGAACAACGGCAGTCAGGAAAAAATAGGGGGCGAGCGCGGCCAGCGCGGGCGCGACGAGCGCGGCCTCCTCGGCGGTGAAACGGCCTCGTTGGTAAAGAAAAGCCACGATGGGGCCGCGTAAAACGAGGAACGTCAAAGCGAGAGGAAGCGCAATGGCGAACATCGCTTTCATTGTCCGGTTGAGCACAGCGCGAAACGCGGGCTGATCATTGGCGGTGCGCGCCAGTTCGGGGAAGGCCGGGGTGACGATGCCTGCCACCAGCAACGTGATGGCCGCCGCTACCGGGCGCGAGGCAAATTCGTAGGCCGCCACCACGCCAGGCCCGACGTTCGTGGCAAACCCGCGCATAATCACGAAATCCGAATGATAAACAAGTTCATTGATGCCAAGCGGCACCAGTAAAGCCAGCGCGGCGCGCAAACCCGGATGCCTAAAATCAAATCTCGGTTTGAGTTGAGCGGTGAGGGCGCGCGGAAAGAAAATTAGCAGGCCGAGAATGCCCATGAGGCTGGCCGACAAAGTCGCGGCGACGAGCGTCCACACGCCGAGTGAGTCCGGCGCGAGGGCGACGGCCAGGAAGTAGATCGCGCTCCCGGCGGCGACGACGATCGCCGGGCCGATCAGCCGGTTGTCCGCGATCAACGCGCCGCGCCAGGCGCCCACCGGCGCGGCGATGATCGGCGCGATCAAAAGAACGCGCGCCATCGCAATCGCCGCGCGCTCCCGCTCCGCGTCTAGCCCCGGCGCGAGCAGTGGCAGAAGAGTCGGCATCGCCAGAAAACTAATCGCCGCAATCACGGCCACTGCAATCAACGCCAGCGGCCACAGCGCATTTACAAACTCCCATCCCCTATCCCCATCCGTTAAATCCATTCCACGCGAAGCGGTTGACGAAAGTTGCCTGAATATCGGCGGCACCGCCGTTTCCAACCCCCCGATCAACGCAATCGAACTCAGCACAAACGGGATGGACGACGCCACGTAAAAGGCGTCGAGCGCGGGGTCAAGCCCGAATCGTTTGGCGATGATGGGCGCGGCCAGGAAGGCGATGAGACCGCCGACCAGGCGGAGCGCCGCCAGAGTCAGTCCGGTGCGGAGGAGGCGCGAGGGCATGAGGGCGATTGTATCATTTTGACTTTGCGGACGGATCAACTACAATCCATTGATGCACCGCAAACAGGTTGATCAGAGCGGGCGATTGGAGGATGCCCGAACAACAGTGTGGGCCTATGCGGACGGCGAGAGCCGAACGCTGTCCATGTCGGCATCAGTAAAGCGAAAGGCCTTCGCCGTTTTGAAAGATCGGCAGATCACTGGCGTGCGCGCATTGGTGAGAGTGTACACGGCGGCGCTGGTGCTTCTGCTCAAAGAGGCCATTGCCATTCCGGGGACGGTTGTTGAACTGGATCGCGAATATCCGGGTTACGATGCTGACATCAAGGGTATGCTGTTGCGCAAACTGAGGCAGGCAGGGAGCAGGGTGTCGGCCAAAGCCATTGTGTTCGCCAACATCGGCAAAAAAGCGTTGGCTCATGATCTGGCTTGGAAAGTCTATGTTGGATTGAGGCTGCCTGATGTCAAAGCGAGTTGGGCTGAAGTGGAGAGGCTGTTGTAGGAATCAAAAAGCCGGGGGGGGCTTCCGCCGCTACTGCCTTCTTTAGCCCTGGACTGCTTACCAGAGGTTCGGAGAGGCCACCCGGCACGACCCTACAATACATCAAGCCACCAGGCTTGTCAACATGTAAAAGACGCAGAATACGAAAAAAAGAAATGCGTAGTTTTTTGAAGTAGGGTGGCAATGTTCTACATTCCTCCCCTCGCCCTCTACACCCTCGGCTGGCTGACCGGCATCGGCCTGGCGCCGGGCGTGCCGCAGCCGTGGTGGGCCTGGCTTCTGCTTTCGGCGTTGGCGGCGGCGGGCGCGTGGCTGGCGCGGCGCGATCAAACGATCCGCAACCTTGCCGTCGCCGCCGTTCTGCTCGGGTTGGGCGCGGCGCGCTGGGTTGTTGCCCAGCCCACTTACGACGACTCTTTCATTGCCACTTACAACGACACAGGCGAAGCGGCTCTCGAAGGAGTGGTGATTGGCGAGCCGGACGTGCGCGACACCTACGTGAACCTGCGCCTGGCCGCCGACACGCTTCTCCTCGCGGACGCCGCCTCCCCGATCTCCGTGCGCGGCCTGGTTCTGGTGCAAGCCCCTCGTTATCCTGCCATCCAATACGGCGACCGCGTGCGCGCCTTCGGCGACCTGCAAACGCCGCCGACGTTTGAAGATTTTTCCTACGCCGACTATTTGGCGCGGCAGGGCGTGTATTCGATTCTGCGGCGGGCGAATGCAAACGTCATCGAACAGGGCGAGGGCAAGCCCCGCGACTACGATCTGCAAATTGCGATCTTCAAACCGATCTACGCGTTGAAGGCGCGCGCGCTCACAGCCATCGCCGGAACATTCCCCGAACCGCAAGGCTCACTGCTCTCCGGAATTTTGCTCGGCGTTGAATCCGGCATCCCCGACTCGCTCAAGAACGCCTTTCGAGTCACCGGCACGTCCCACATCGTCGCCATCTCAGGATTCAACATCAGCATCATCGCCGGAGTGTTTACCAAACTCTTCCGGCGCATCTTCGGAGAAAAACGCGCCGTGCCGCTGGCGATCATCGCCATTGCGCTCTACACCGTGCTGGCCGGCGCGTCGGCCTCGGTGGTGCGCGCGGCGATCATGGGCACGATTGTGTTGATCGCCGGCGGACTCAACCGCCCCTCGACCGGGCTGGCCTCGCTGGCCGCCGCCGCGTTTTTGATGACCGCCGTCAGCCCAGGCACCTTGTGGGACGTGGGCTTTCAACTCAGCGTTGCCGCCACGCTCGGACTCGTCCTCTATGCCGAACCCTTTACCCGCGCCGCGACCCGTTGGCTGGCCCGATTCACGTCGCAAGAGAACGCCGATAGACTGATCGCCGTCGGCGGCGAGTTTTCCATTCTCACCCTGGCCGCGCAAATTACAACCCTGCCGCTCATCGCGTTTTACTTTCACCAAATCTCCCTCGTTTCTCTTGCAGCCAACTTGATCGTCCTGCCCGTTCAGCCGCAGGTGATGATCCTGGGCGGCATCGCAGCCATCGGCGCGATGATTAATTCGACGGCGGGGGCGCTGCTCAGTTGGCTGGCGTGGCCGTTTGTCACGTTCACGATTGTCGTGGTCGAACTGCTGGCGAAAGTTCCCGGCGCGGCAATCTCCATCGGGAGCTTTCCGGTCACCGCGCTCTCTGCAATGTACGCCGTAATTTTCGGCCTGACCTGGCTGGCGGGTCGTGAGCCGGATCAAAGGCCGGGTTGGTGGCGCAAGTTCGCGGCGGGGTGGCTGCCGAACATCGCTCTGGCGGTGCTGGCCTTTGGCGCGTTGGCCGCGTGGAACGTGGTCTTGAATCTGCCGGATGGCAAATTGCGGGTGACGTTTTTCGACGTGGGTGACGGCGACTCGATCTTGATTCAAACACCGTCCGGGCGGTACGCGTTGATTGACGGCGGGCCGAGTCCGAACGCGCTGGCCGAATCGCTCGGGCGGGCGCTGCCGATCACGGCGCGCCAGATCGATTTGGTGATTGCCGCCTCGCCCGCTACAAAAAGCGCCGGCGGATTGCCGGGGTTGTTTGATCGTTATACAATGGGCCGCGTTGTGATAGCCGGCGAAGCGGCGCGCACCTCGGCCTATCGCGAGTGGATGGAAGGGTTGGCGAGCCGATCCATTTCGACTCTCAATGCCGAAGCCGGCCAGCGATTCGATCTGGGCAATGGGGCGGTGTTGACGACCGTCGCCGTTTCGGAAAAAGGCGCGACGCTGAGACTCGATTACGGCAGCGCGTCGTTTTTGTTTCCGGTCGGGTTGGAGGCAAAGGGCGCTACGGAGTTGGCGGTGTCCGGCGAGATCGCGCCGGCCATGATACTGCTCGCGCCGGACGGCGGCGGCGAAAATTCGAACAGCGCGCTGTTCGTCGACGCGGCGAATCCGCGCGGGGTGGTGATCGCGGTCGGCGCGGGGAATCCGGCCGGCAACCCGCGAGAAGAAACGCTGGCGCTGTTCGAGGGGCGCGCGATTCTGCGAACCGATGAGCGCGGCGCGATCACGTTTGCGACGGACGGGAGCCGGTTGTGGACGGAAGGGGAACGATAGCCAAAAGGAAGGGAGACTTCCGAAGTCTCCGAGACTTCGGAAGTCTGAGGAAATTATGACTCAAAGTAAACATGGAATTGGGGACATCGGTTTGACCGGAACGAAGCAGCATTGGAATCCCTCCCCGGCGGCCACGGTCGAGGCCGCGCTCGCGCGGGGCGAAGGGCTGTTGACGGCCGGCGGCGCGTTTCTGGCCGTCACCTCGCCGTTCACCGGCCGCTCGCCGCGCGACAAGTTTGTCGTGAAAGAGCCGGGCAGTGAAGGCAAAGTGTGGTGGGGCGCGATCAACCAGCCGTTCGATCCGGCCAGCTACGATCTGCTTCGCGCCGATGTGTTGGCTTACCTCAACACGAAGGAATTGTACGTCCGCGACGTGGTTGCCTGCGCCGATCCGAAACAGCGCCTGAGAGTTCGATTGATCTCCGAAAACGCCTGGCAGACGCTGTTCGCGCACGATCTGTTCATCCGCCCTTCGCCGCCGGAGCTGGCCGACTTCCAGCCCGACTTCACCATCCTGCACGCGCCCGAATTTCATCCCGACCCGGCACGGCACGGGACTCGCCAACCGGCTTCCGGCCCGACGGCGGCCATCGTCCTCAACTTTGCCGCGAAAACGATCGTGATCGCCGGAACGCGCTACGCCGGAGAGATCAAGAAATCCATTTTCACCGCGCTCAACTATCTTTTGCCGAACAAAAATGTGATGCCCATGCACTGCTCGGCCAACCTGGGCCAGGCGGGCGACACGGCGTTGTTCTTCGGGCTGTCCGGCACCGGCAAGACCACGCTCTCGGCGGATTCGTCTCGCGGATTGATCGGCGACGACGAGCACGGCTGGGGCGACGAGGGCGTCTTCAATTTTGAGGGCGGCTGTTACGCCAAGTGTATCCGTCTCTCGCCCGAAGCCGAGCCGGAAATTTATTCGACTCTCAACCGTTTCGGCACGGTGCTGGAAAACGTGGTGATGGACGAGAAGACCCGCGCGCTCGATCTCGACAGCGAGGCCATCACCGAAAACACGCGCGCCGCCTACCCGATTGATTTCATCGCCCATCACGTGCCGTCGGGCCGGGGAACGCATCCGACCAACATCCTCTTCCTCTCCGCCGACGCCTTCGGCGTGCTGCCGCCGGCGAGCCGCCTGACGGCGGAACAGGCCAAATATTATTTCTTGTCCGGCTACACCGCCAAACTTGCCGGAACGGAACGCGGCGTCACCGAGCCGGAGGCCACGTTCTCGACGTGCTTCGGCGCGGTGTTCATGGTGCACCATCCGACGGTGTATGCCGACATGTTGGGAACTTTGATTGCCAAGCACAAGAGCCACGTGTGGTTGCTCAACACCGGCTGGAGCGGCGGGCCGTACGGCGTCGGCTCGCGCATGAAGATCGGCTTTACGCGGGCGATGGTGCGCGCGGTCCTCGACGGCTCACTGCAAAATATCGAGACGGCTCCCGATCCGGTGTTCGGCCTGGGCATTCCGGCCATCGTGCCGGGTGTGCCGCCGGAAGTGCTAAACCCGCGCAACACCTGGGCCGACCCGGCGGCCTACGACGTGAAGGCGCGAGAACTGGCGGCGCGGTTCGCGGAAAACTTCAAGCAGTTTGCGGACAAAGTGGATGCGAAGGTGGCGGCCGCCGGGCCGAAGACAGTATGAACCGCAAAGGCGCGAAGAATGCGAAGGAAGACAGGAGAAAGGAAAAAACTAAAGCGGCTTATCTGGATGTTTGTGCGCTCTCGCGCCCGTTTGACGATCAATCCCAATTGCGTATCCGAGTAGAAACAGAATCGATTCAATTGATATTGAGCAACATTCGGCAAAAAACAATCCGAATGATTTCCTCTCCTGTCCATGACGCAGAAATCGGAGCGATCAATGATACAGAAGAACGAAATGCCGTCAAAAGACTTTTGGATGATCTCGGTCATCGCCCAAACCTCGATCTGCAAAAAGCGCGACAACGCGCGGACGACTTCACCGCTCACAACATTGGAGTCGCGGATGCCGCACACTTGTCATTCGCCGAACAAGCAGAAGCCGATGTGGTCACGGTAGATGATCGTTTTATCAAGCGGGCTAAACGCGCCAAACTCTTGGTGTGGATCGGCACCCCGTTAGAGTATTGCGAGAAGGAGAAACTAAAATGAAAACAACGCGCTATATAACAGACGATGAATTGATCGAGCAAGCAGTTAAGGCTTTGATGAAAACGGTTGGTCCCGTCAACACATCTCGCTTCTTAAATCTGCGCCGCACCCGCCGCATCGAATCGGTCAGTCGCCATCGTCGTTGGCAAGCGACATTGGACAAGAAGAAATTCTTCGATAAGGTCTTCAGTGATTAAAGAACGCCGAGTGTTTTGCAAAACACTCAGCGTCTTTTTAGCAGGTGTGCGAACTCTGCGGTAAAACCTGCGTAAGGTGAATGATGGAGATCAGAGAGCGAACCGCAAGTGCGTGTCGCCGATCTCGATCACATCGCCGGATTTGAGCGAGTGCGGCGCGTCGGCGGCCAGTTCGATTCCGTTGACGCGCGTGCCGTTGGAGCTTTTGAGATCGCGCAGAAGATACGCATCGCCTTGGCGCTCAATGCGCGCGTGCTGTCCGCTGGCGTATTCGTCCGGCAGGGCGATGGTGTTGTCGGGGCTGAACCCGATGGCGGTGGCCACGCCGAGCGCGAACTTTTTCCCCGCCAGCGCGCCGTCGAGAATTTCTAGCGACGGCGTTTTCTTTTTCTTCTCCAACATCGTCGGCAGATACTCGTCGTCCGGCTCGGACGGCGCGGCGGCGGCCGGTTCGGCGGCAAGCCCCAGCGCGGCGGCGGCTAAATCGCCGGCGTGGTGGAACCGCTCTTTCGGCGATTTCGCCATCGCGCGCTGGATGGCCGCGTCCACGCGCGACGGCACGACAGGGTTCACGCCGCTGGCGCGCGGCGGGGGTGCCTCAAAATGCGCGCGCAGGATGTCGGCCGCGTTCTTGCTGGCGAACGGCCACGTGCCGGTGACCAGTTCAAAAAGAATCACGCCCAGCGCGTAAATATCGGTGGCCTGATCAATCGGATCGCCGCGTGCCTGTTCGGGCGAGAGATATTGCAGGGTGCCCATCGCCTGGCCGGCCACGGTGCGCCCGGCGGCGCCTTCCATCCGCGCTAAATCAAAATCGGTGACTACCACTTCGCCGCGCGCGTTGAACATCACGTTGTCCGGCTTGAGATCGCGGTGGACGACGCCGTGATCGTGGGCGTAGCCGACGGCGGCGCACACGTCGGCGAAGATGGCGAGCGCCTGTTCGAGGCCGAGTTGGCCGATGCGCGCGCGCAGATCGCCGCCGGGCAGATATTCCATCGCCACGAAGGGCGTGTCGCTGGCCGTATCGATTCCCTGGTAGTAAACCTGTTGAATGTGCGGGTGGCGCAGTTGCGCGGCGGCCTTGGCGCCGGTGCGCAAGCGATGGGCGAGCATCGAGGAACGCACGTCGTCCCCGCGCAGGACTTTGAGCGCAACCTCTATATCCAGATTGGCGTCGCGTGCGAGATACACGGTGGCGGTGCCGCCCTGCCCCAGCAGGCGGATGATTTCGTAGTTGAGTAGTTTGTCGCCGGGTTTCAGCATGGCAAATTCTCTTGAGCTATTCTGTCGTTCTGCCGGATAAGCAGGATTCTTGCCACGAATTACGCGAATTTATTTTTCTTTGTAACCGCTCACGCAACAAGCATCCTGAGCATAGCGGCGGCGCATTTCCGCCGCGCAGTCGAAGGATGCGGCTCTCGCGCAACACCCGCATCCTTCGACTGCGTTCCGCGAAGATCGCGCGGAACTCCGCTCAGGATGCTTGTCTCACGATAGCCGTGAGCAATTACTTTTCTTCGTGCAATTCGTGGCCTCCTTTTTTAGAGCAAATAACACGTCACGCCCTTGAACGCATACGCCGAGGCTTTGCCGTCCGGCATTTTGACGTGCTTGAGGTCAACGTATATCCAAGCGCGGTCGCGCGGGCAGTCAATGAGCAGGGCAATGGTGTTGTCGCCGGGGTGCAGGTGTTCGGTGCGGAGCACGTCGCGGTAAAGCGCCACGCGCACGGCGGCATTTTCGCCGAGCGCGCGCAAGCCGACCACCAACAAGAACTGATTGCGCTCACTCACATGCAGACCTTGAAAACCGATCTCGATGATCTGTGAGCGTTCGCGGTTGCAGACGACGCCGTCCACGTCTTCGTCGTCAGGCGCGGCGGTGCCGCCGCTCATGTACACCCAGCCTTCTTTCAACTGCGTTTCCAGCGTGGGCTTGGTGCCGCTCGACCCGCCCCAGGCCAGGGCGGTCATGTTCCAGATATTGACAAAGGCGTGCGCGCCGGGCGCGCCGGGTTCGGCCGGCTCGATTTTTTGCAGCGGCGCTTGCGGGGTGAGTGTGAAAAAGCTTTCGAGGGTCATGGTTTCTTCTCCTCGCCCGATGGCGGCGGCGCAACCGGTTTCGGCGCGGCCTGAGCGTCCTTTTGTAACTGCCGCAATCGTTCCTGCTCGGCGGCATCGTCGGCCAGTATTTTCTCGAAGCGCGCCAGGCTGGCGGCGAGCTGCTCTTTGTTGACGATGATGAGTTGGGCCATGTGGCGCTCCTCTAAAAATCCTGTAGAGACGGGCTTTCCAGCCCGTCCTTACGGCAGGCTAGAAAGCCTGCCACTACGCCTCTCTTCTGAAGGCCTGCCGCTACTCCACTTTACGGCACGCGATCCCCGTTGGCGTCAAACGTGATCGCGCC
>CAYYCF010000011.1:0-1868 GCA_964470235.1 uncultured Anaerolineales bacterium
GCTGGCTAACCAGGCCGTGTTGACGAACTGGGAGGCCGGGCAAGTGATCGTGCGCGACGGCGAGCCCTCCGACGGGCAGACGTATATTGTTCATTCCGGTTTGGTAGAAATTCACGGGCGCGACAATTCCGTGCTGGTGATCGCGCGCGGCACGAGCGTGGGCGAGCGCGGCGCATTGCAGGGCGGCGCGCGCAGTGGCACGATGATCGCGCGCGGCGCAGTGCAGTTGTTAGGCCTGACCGCCGACGTGTTTCGCCCGGTGGCCCTGCGTATGGGCTTGCAGTCGGCTTTTCGCCGCGCCGATTGGCTGTGGCAAACTCCCACGTTCGGGCATTTAGCTTGGGGTACCTTGCTGGACCTGGGGCTTGATTTCGAGCCGGTTCATCTGAAAGCCGGACAGCAATTGTTCGCCTTCGACGACGCCGGCGACGAGTGCTACTTGCTGGTGTCGGGGCGCGTGGAGTTGAAAACCGGCGCCGAGGAATCCATTGGCGAATTGGTGGCCGCCGGAGAATTTTTCGGAGGCCGCGCCGCGCTGTTCGGAACGAAACGCAATGCCTCGGCTTACGCCACGGAACCCTCGGAAGTGTGGGCTTTATCACAATCGGCGCTGCAGCGCCTGCAAGTGGTGTACCCCAACTTGGTGCTTCACCTGCGGGCGATTGAATTGGCGCGCATGGGGCAAGGGCCGCTGATCACCATCGGCCCGCCGCCCAAGCCGGGCGGTTGACGCGGCGAGACCCACTCACTCTCAAAGGTTGTTTCTTAAGTTGGCCATCAAACTAAAGCACCCATCAGAGATCGCCGCAATGCGCGTGGCGGGGCAATTGGTGGCGGAAACGTTCAGGAAATTGGGTGAAGCGATTCGCCCAGGCGTGGCGCTGCGCGATCTCGATCGGTTGGCCGCCGACACGCTGGCTAGCCGCGGCGCGCAGCCGTTGTACAAAGGGTATCGCGGCAAGCCGCCCACCCATCCGCCCTTTCCCGGCGTCATTTGCGCTTCGGTGAATAACGAGATTTGCCACGGCTTGCCCGATGGCCGCATATTGCGGGAAGGCGATATTGTGGCCATTGACATTGGCTTGAAGCACAAAGGTTTTTGCGGCGACGCCTGCGTCACTTACGCCGTAGGCGCGGTGAGTGAGCAGGCCAAGCGTTTGATGAGTGTGACCGAGGAATGTTTGCAGTGCGGGATCGAAGAGGCGCGCGCCGGGCGGCGCCTCGGCGACATCGGCGCGGCCATTCAAGCGCGCGCCGAACGCGCGGGCTTCAGCGTGGTGCGCGAGTGGGGCGGGCACGGCATCGGGCGCAGTTTGCACGAAGACCCGTCGGTGCCGCACACCGGCCCGGCCAGGCAGGGTCCGGTGCTTCGCCCAGGCATGGTGTTCACCATCGAGCCGATGATCAACGCCGGCGGCCCGGAATGGAAATTGTTGAGGGACGGCTGGACGGTCATCACCGCCGACGGCTCGCTCTCGGCGCAGTTTGAGCACACCGTCGCCGTCACCCACAACGGGCCGGAAATTTTGTCGAAGCTGTGATCTCCCCCAACATCCAACCCGTCGGCGATTCTTCCTTGGCCGATGAAATTCAAAAGGAACTGGATCACGCTCGCGCGGCGCAACAAGAAGGCAATGCCGGCATGGCGCGGGTGTGCGCCCGCCGCGCCGCCGGCATTGCCATACGAAAATCATACGGCGCGAAAGGGAGCGCCGTGGAGCACCTGCGGGCGTTGGCAAAGGATGCGTCCGCGCCGGAATCGATCCGACAAGCGGCGGAGCGGCTGGGCGCAACAGTGCAAATAGATCACACCTTGCCGTTCGACGAGAATCCGATTCAAGACGCGGAGTTAATTGTTGCCCACTGCC
>CAYYCF010000011.1:1968-3840 GCA_964470235.1 uncultured Anaerolineales bacterium
CTCGGCGTAGAGTTTCTGTTTGACCTCGTTCACGTCCACCGAGTCCGGCAAGCGAATGGCGGCTAGTTGCGTGAACCACTCCGGCGAATCGGGGCAGATCGGGTCGAGGCCGGTGAGGGCGTTGATCCGTTCTCGCGTTTCGCTCACCCACTCGCGGCACTCCGCCCGCACCGTTTCCCAATTGTGTTCGGCCTGGAATTGAATCGCCGCCGGCGTGGCCAAAAACGCCGCCAGGTCGCGCGTGCCTTGCCACTCGTGAAAGCTGATGAACGGCGTGTTCCCCAGCCCAGGCATCGGCGCGTATTCCTCATCGCCCCAGCCCCAACTGATCACCAACGGATCGAGCCGCGCCTGCGCCTCACGCCGCGCATACAGGAAGGCAGAGCCCTTTGGGGCGCACAACCACTTGTGGCCCGCGCCGGTGTAATAATCCGCGCCAACCTCGGTTAGGTTCAAGGGAATCTGGCCAGGAACGTGCGCGCCGTCCACGATGCTGATCAACCCGGCGTCGCGCGCACGGCGGCACAGTTCCTTCGCCGGAAACGTGAGCGCGGTGGCGCTGGTGATGTGGCTGATGAAAATCACGCGCGTGCGCGGAGTCACGCCACCCCAGAATTGCTCGACGAAGTCTTCGTGCGTGGTGACGGGCAAGGGGATGGGGCGGCGCGCGTAACTGAATCCCTGCTTCTTGCTCAGAAATTTCCAAGTGCGATCCATTGCGCCGTACTCATGATCCGTGGTCAACACTTCATCGCCGGGCCTCAGGTTTAGACTGCGCGCCACCATATTGACGGCGGTCGTCGGATTCGGAAAATACACCACGTCGTCGGCGTCCGCGCCGACGTAAGTTGCCAGTTTCCGGCGGGCGTCGGCCATCAGCCCGGCCGCCCGCCGGCCCAAAAACTCCACCGGTTGACGCTCCAATTCCGTTTGCCATCGTTGATATTCTTCAAACACGGGCTTGGGTGTTGCGCCGAAGGAGCCGTGATTCAGATAGATGATGTCAGGGTCAAGCAAGAAGTGAGATTGGAGGGAGTTGGGCATGGGGTGTATCACCCTAACTTGTAACCGATCTGCCTCAGAAAATTCACCCGCCAGGCAATGTCCTCATCGCCCTCAATGCCTTTGGGCGACGAGCCGTCTATCACGCCGACGATGCCGCGTCCTTGCCCGGTTTCGCCCAGGATCACCTCGGTGGGGTTAGCAGTGGCGCAGAAAACGCGGCACACTTCGGGGACCATTTTGACGGCGTTCAGCACGTTGATGGGGAAGAAGCCATCGGCGAGGAAAAGAATGAAGGTGTGCCCGGCGCCGAGGGCTTGCGCGTTTTTTTGCGCCAGGGCGATCATGGCCGCGTCATTGCCCGTCCAGCGGATCAAGCATTTCCCGGATGCCTCGCAAAATGCCAACCCGAATTTGATGCCCGGCACGGCGGCGACGAGCGTTTCGTGAATGTCCTCGACGGTCTTTATGAAGTGCGACTGGCCGAGGATGAAGTTGACGGCTTCGGGCTTTTCGATAGTGACGGTGGTGAGCTGCATGGGTGTGACCTCCTGGGCGTCGGATTGTTCCGGCCTTATTATCGCCGCAGAGGTGCTGCAATGCAACATGGCGGAAAGTTGCTACAATAGACGAACACGCATGGATTTCCTCCACACTTTCTTCGCGCTGAACCACAGCATTATCATCTTCGCCTACGGCTTGGCGTTTTTTGTGCTGGGGTTGGCCATTGCTCTGCAATCGCGCCGTCATTCGCGGCTGGACTTGGCTCGCAGTTTGCCCTGGCTGGCAGCCTTCGGGCTGGCGCACGGTTTTTTTGAATGGGGCGATTTGTTTATTCCCATTCAAACCGCCTACCTCAGCCCCTCGGCA